>JAAYDF010000168.1 GCA_012729395.1 Phycisphaerae bacterium | reverse complement strand
GACGGCGGTGGAGCGGGCGGCCCGATACCGGGCGGAGGTGGCCCATGAAGCTTGACCTGACCAAGGCGGCAACGTCCCCGGCGTGGCTGGTGGAGCGGACCCCGCCAACGTGTCTACTGTGCGGGGAGCCCACGGCCTACGCCGGAATCTGGACCAACGACGGCCGGCCGGCGGTGCTGTACGGGCTGTGTCGAGACCACGCGGCGGACCTGGACGCGGGGCGAATCGAGACCCTGATAACGGCCCGGCTGGGGCTGAACTGAGGCGCGGGCGGAATCGGGCTTGACATAGGTTTGGGGACCATGTAAACTTGTCTGCATGAAGCCGATAACCGACCCATTGGTGAAAGCCATAAAGCAAAGCGGATTGTCCATGCTGGCGTTGGAAAAACGAACCGGGGTTCTTCGGCAATCTATCACGGATTTTGTGGCCGGCCGGCGGCGACTGCAAACCCACAACGCCGACGCGCTGGCAAGCTTCTTCAAGTTGGAGCTTCGGCCCCGAGAAAACAAGGGGAAGTGACCATGGCCCGCGTATTCAGAATCAAAGGTCGGGACGATTTCTACGGCAAGGTGACCGTGGCCCCCTACGTTCAACGGCGGGTCCGGCTGTGCAGCGACAAGGGGGTATCGGGCGGGTGGTTGCAGGCGTTGCAGACGGCGGCGGACCGCGTAGCGGCCGGCGAACCGGCCCGGATGGACACCCTACGGGGCATACCCCGGCGGATACTCGAATCGTTGGGGCTGGTGTCCAAGCTGGCCGAAGCCCGGGGGACCACGTGGGCCGACCACGTTGCGGCCTACGTCGGGGAGCTTCAGCGGCGGGGGTTGTCCCCGAAGTATTGCAGCAACGCCCGTATGTACCTGTCTGAGGTCGGCAAAGCCTGCGGCTGGCGGTCCCTGCGGGACGTGGCCCGGCCCTCGTGGAGCAAGTATATCGAGGCCCGCGAGGGGAGCCCCCGGACGCGGAATACCATTCTGGCCACGGTGCGGACCTTCCTGGCGTGGGCAATCGACAACGAATACATGGACAAAGACCCCTTGGCCAAGGTGAAACCGGCCGACCAGAGCGACCCCACGCGGGTCCGTAGGGCCTTCAATGACGAAGAAATCCGGGCGATTCTGACCCACGGCCAACGCCACGAGGTTGCTATCCGGCTGGCCCTGTCGGCGGGTCTGCGGTGGGCCGAGGTCCGCGCCCTGGAGTGGCGGGACCTGGACCTGGGCCCCCGGCCCCACGTCCATTTAAGGCCTGCGGCGACGAAATCCAAGCGGGGGGACGTTCTACCCTTGCCCCTGCCCCTTGCGGCCCTCCTGGAGGCCCGTAGACCCATTGGCGCGGCCCCTACGGCCCGGGTGACGGTCCCCCCGCACCGCGACACCTGGCTGCGGATACTCAAGCGGGCCGGCGTGCCGTACCTGGACAACGAGGGGAGAATCGCGGGTTTTCACAGCCTGCGGAAAACCTTTGTGACCGACCTGCAACGGGCCGGCGTGGCCCCCCGGGTGGTCCAAGCCTTGGCCCGACATACCGACCCCGGGCTGACCCACGGGACGTATACCGACCTGTCCCTCCTGGATACCTTTGGGGCGGCCCAGAGCCTGCCGACCTATACCCCGCCGGCGGCCGTGGCCCTGGCTGAAGGGACCACCGATACCCCCGTGGTGTCATGGCACCATATGCGGCACCACGAAGTATGCAAAAACGGTCCCCAAGCGTGCAAGAGTCTGCAAGACGGTGCTTTAGAACCTCGCGGGGGTGACATGCAAAAACCCCAACAAAAACAGCCGGTTTCGGCTGTTTCTGGGGGTTCTTGCATAGTACTAACGGGGGGGGAATAAACTGGGCGCGGTTGGATTCGAACCAACGAAGGCGTTAGCCAACGGGTTTACAGCCCGTCCCCTTTGGCCACTCGGGCACACGCCCCACAGTGTCTTCACTTCACGGTAAAATAGCCCAACCAAGCCGGATGGTCAAGCAGTCCGCGCCGATTTCTCGGGCGCCGGCACGGACGGGCAAACCAAACCATGGCAGAATCGGCAGGTTCCGCTGCCAGCGGCAAGGCAACTCGTCGCTGTTCGTCATCCACACCTGCGTCCATCAACAAGTTGACTCGGTCCGCCATCAGCAAGTTGACTCGGTCCTCAACGGGTCGGCGGCCGCGAATCGGCGGCGTCCCATATGCTTGCAGCCGCCGACAACCAACGGTATACCCCCTCCTATGCTTCAACACATTCCAGCATCCACGCGACGAGATCTCCTGAAGTGGACCTTGGCCACGGCGGCCGTGGCTGGCGCACAAGACCAGACCCAGGCGGCAACAACGAATACCGCCTCGGCGGAACCCCTCACAGACACGCTACGCGACCGGCTCTGGATCTGGACCCATGCCGAGGGAGCGTACAAAACCGATTATGGCTTGCCGCACACGTCAAGAATGACCCCCGTCGAAGGTGCCGTCTACCTCGGCATTCATAACCTGCTTTTTGTTCGCTACTCGGGCAATCCGCCTCTGCCGTTGGACCAGTACGCCATCTCCTTCCGGCCCATGAAACGCGTGATCTGGTCCCTCGTCGGCGCGGGAGGCGAGAGCGAGGAAGCCGAACGCCGGCATGTCCTCGATCTCGCCACACGCTTTCCCAATATCTCCGCCTTTATCATGGACGACTTCTTCCGCCCCGATGGGACCGGCTCGCTCTCCGTCGATCAGCTCATCGCCCTACGGAATCGGCTCGTCATCGGCGGGCGAAGGCGCGATCTGCTCGTGGTCCTCTATCAGCACCAACTCGCCTTGCCCGTCCAGGCGCATCTCGATTCCTGCGACAAAATCACCTTCTGGACCTGGAAAGCCGAGGAGCTCAAGAGCCTCGAATCGTCCTTCGGCCAACTGGAGAAACTGGCTCCAAGACAGGGCAAACTCCTGGGCTGCTATCTGTGGGATTTCGGCACCAATCAGCCCATGCCCCTCGAACTCATGAAGCGGCAATGCGAGCTCGGCACACAATGGCTCGAGCAAGGCCGGATCGAAGGCATGATCTTCCTGGCCAGCAACGTCTGCGACCTCGAATTGGAAACCGTCGAATGGACGCGCCAATGGATTGCCGAGATCGCAAGCCAGCGCATCAGGACTTGATCTTCGCTGAACCACCCCCGCTGCCTGGCCTCAGGCACAATCCAACGATTTCGCCCGGTCACCATCGTCAGGCCCGCATACCCACCCAACCAGGGACGTCGTCACTCGCCCCCGAGGTTCGTGGACGTCTTCGCGTTTGCGATCTGCTCTATCTTCACGTTGCGATAGAACCCTTCCTTGATGATCCTGTCGTGATCCCCCTTCGCGTCGTCCTCAGTATCGTACTTGCCAAGCGTCACAAGCTGATTGTCGGCAGATCGGCCACGAATACGCCAACGCCAGACTTTCGGTTCGCCCTTCCGCCAATCGGTCATACCATCCTCGATTCTCATCCGGAAACGCCATCACAGGTTTCCGGCTCAATGCACTGTCGAATCCTCAGGGTCGCTCCAGTTGCCGCCACGGCTACCGGACAAGCGCTATATCATAGCGTTTTTCCCGCCGCTCAACAATCGAACGCCCCTCCTGCGACGACGCGGCGTGCGTCAATCACGCCTGATAGAAGCCGGACTCCGCATGCCTCCACCAGCCTTGGCATGACGGCGGTGCTCTGCGACAACCGTCGTTTCTGGCGGCCGCTACAAAGCAACGCTGTCATACTGCGGTTACCAGTGGCCGCAGCGAATACCGGAAAACCCCAGCCAGCTCCCATATCAGTGTCGCCGATACAAACCGTGTTGTTCGATGTAGATGCACACCTTCTCGGGGACGAGGTAGCGGATCGACAGGCCCTTCGCCACGCGCCGGCGCACCTCGGTTGCGGAGATGTCGATCTCCGGCGTGGTCAGCACGTCGGCTTGCAGTCTCGCCACCTGCTCTGCCGAAAGGCAAGGGCGCAGACTGGACAGATCGCCCACGTCGAAACCCGGACGCACCGCGGTGACAATGCGACACAGATCCACCAGCTCCCGAACACGATACCACGTGTGCAGCTCGGGCAAGGTGTCACCGCCGATGATCCAGTAGAACGCCTGGTCGGCCGGTATCTCACGGCGAAATGCCTCGACGGTCAGGATGGTGTAGCTCGGCCCCGCTCGCAACAGTTCGACGTCGCTCACCTCGAAGCCGCTCTCTTCCTCCACCGCCAAGCGAGCCATGGCCAGACGATCCGCAGCCGACGCCAAAACGTGATCCTGCTTGTGCGGCGGACAAGCCGAGGGCACCAGGACCAGCCGTTCAACACCAAGTTCTTCCACCACCGCTCGCGCAATAATCAAGTGCCCGTGGTGAATCGGGTTGAAGCTGCCGCCGAAAAGTGCCACACCGCTGGCCATGCGCAAGGACTATCGTAGCCGTTCACGAGTTGAACCACAAAGGCACCAAGGCACACAGGCACAGAGGTACAAAGAATGCCGCTTGGTCAAAGCAGTTGTACGCTCGATCCTCGCTGATGATCTCCCTCGGTGTCTTCGTGTCTTGGTGGTTCAAGTCATTCGCGATTTCACCGGTCGGCAGCGAGGCTGAGTTATCACGACACACGGAGCCCCGTGAACGCTTACGGCCTATCATACGCCGCAAGTCGTCCGTCGTTATGGCGCCGGATGACTGGCGACCATCTCCACCGACAGTCCCGCGATCCGTGGATGCGGAATCGTGCGATCAAGAACGAGCAGTACCTTGGACCATTGAACCGGCGATGTGTCGTCAACCGCTTCGTGCGGCATCAGCTCATACGACTTCAACAGATACTCGTGGGCACTGCCAAACCACAGAAGCACAAACCAACCCGTAAGCCGCTCGACCCGGCGGACCTCACCCGCCCGTGGATGAAGCCAGTGATACGTCGTCCAGTCGAAGATCGGCGTGAGCGGAAACCGAACCGTCAGATCAATCCGCAACCGCAGACACCCTTCAAAGCGTCCCGCGGGACAGTCTACGTCCTCGAAACCCTCGATCTCGGCCACTCGCGTCAGCGTCCCGCGACCCCAGATCGGACCGATCGGCCAAGCACATCGCACCGCTGTTCTGGTCACGACAGAGCCCGTCTCGATCAACTTGCCAGAAAAGGGATCGAGCGGTTCATCGACCTCGATACGCACCCCGACCCACTTGCGGCGACGCTCGCGCACCTCGCCGGCCGCTTGACTGTCCGCCGGCTGAGACTGCGCCGCCTCCTCCACGAATGCCCCGTGTGGAAACTCCCCCAACTCCGCAGACACATCGAGCAGCCTCGCGCCGCCGATCGTCCGAAAGTAATCCGCGGCAGGCTCCTCAACACCCGGCGTCAGCGACCGACGCTCGTACACCCAGCGCCCCGCTCGAATCGCCTCAAGGCACGCCGCCGGCGTCACTGGAACCTCAGCCTGCTCGTGGGAAACCACCTGCCCCGCCGTCGGACGCCATGGCCCCAAGCAGCCGCACAACGCCAGCAGGGCCGCTCCAAACCACACACACACACAATTCCGCCCACGCATCAACACAGATCGCACACTCACCTGGTCCAGCCCAAAGCGAAGCGGCACGAGAACCACTCACAAGCCGCGGCGAACCGCCATGCCGGTCCATGAGTCTCGCGAGGGTCTGCGACAAGACTGTGTTGCGGACCTCAACACCGTCGCTTCCGACACACCCCCAACGCATACGTTCCGCGTCAAACGAGAGGCTCCCAGCGCAACGCAGCCTCTCTCGCCCGGCACACAAACTCGCGCATCTTGGCGGGATCCTTGCGGCCCGGCGATCCCCTCATCTCAACCCCGCTGCTCACGTCAACCCCGTACGGTCGTACCGTCCGCACCGCTTCCGCTACGTTCACCGGGTTGAGGCCTCCCGCCAAAATGATCGGCGGCCAGTGGTCCAGCTTGCCCGCCTTCCTCGCCGATGGTATCCATTCCCATTGGAAGGGAAGCCCTGTTCCACCTTCCCGCGCGGGATCGTGGGCGTCGAGCACGATCGCCGCCGGGGCAACCGTCGAGTTCGCCGGCAACCAACGCCCCACCGCGTCCACGAAATGCTCGTCCGCTACCGCCACTGCGGGCATCGCCTTGAACCCGTCACGCAGCAGCAGTGCCAGGTCCTCACGGGCCACAGCCCCATAAAGCTGCACATGCGAAACCCAGTACTGTCCGAGAACTTCGAGCAACGGATCGGGCACCTGCCCCCCTTCCAACCGTACCAGCGCGATCGGCGTCACCAGCGGCGGCAATGCCCCGAGGATCTCCGTGGCCTGGCCCACGGCCAGTTGTCGCGGTCCACCCACAAAATTGAGCCCAATGGCATCCGCCCCCGCATCCACCGCCGCTAACGCATCCTCGACCGTCGTGATTCCGCAGATCTTGACCCGCACATTGCTGCAGCTCATAAACCGTTCTCCATCTTTCCAAACCGGACTGATATTAGGATTCCCGCCAGAAGCGGTCAATCCGTCGCATCATCCCCCCATCCCCATAAAAGGTGCTTGACGCCCTGAGCCAATCACCTAGACTGACCATGCGGGAATGGCGACGAGGTGTCACGCCGCCTATGCCATAAAAATCGGGTTCCTGCAGTGGCCCGCCAAGCAGCTTATATCTTACATAAGGTGTGGCACCGGCCTGCTCGCTGTGGCGGGCGTCTCGCCGGTGGGGGCCAGGGCGTTTCGCCTTGGCCAAAGCTGTGTTACAGGATATCTGGCGGACATCACGAGCGTTATCGGCGGTCACCTGTCATGATCATGTTCAGTCGTCTCGTAT
This sequence comes from Phycisphaerae bacterium, assembly GCA_012729395.1. Taxonomy (GTDB): domain Bacteria; phylum Planctomycetota; class Phycisphaerae; order UBA1845; family PWPN01; genus JAAYDF01. The sequence continues at coordinate 4,326 of JAAYDF010000168.1, read as the reverse complement.
CACCATCGTACAGATCCCTCATCCTCGGGCTGGTCGCTTCACTTGCGGCACTGGCTAACCTGACCGGTTGCGCAAGCTGGAGCACCCTCGACAGCACCGATCAATACGGACGCACCTACTACATCGACGGGGCGGGAAACTGGGGCTTCGGTGTCGCCGACATCACGGAAGGCCTCCGACGAGCAGGTTACCAGGGCAACATCATCAACTTCCGCTGGTCACCCACCTTCAATCCCGCGCTCGACCAAACCGTTGGCCGACCCATCGCCCGCCTCAAAGGCCGAGAACTCGGCCGCGAGATCACCCAATACCTCGAAACTCATCCCCAACAGCAAGTCAGCATTATCGCCCTCTCCGCAGGCACCGGGGTCGCCGTCTGGGCCTGTGAGAACACCACGCTACCCGCTAAGGTCCACAACCTCGTCCTGCTTGGATCGAGCCTCTCCAGCACTTACGACACGACCGAAGCGATTCGCCATCTTTCCGGCGACGTCTTCGTTTATCACTCCGAAAGCGACATGATCCTCCAAGGACCGGTCCGCACTCTCGGAACCATCGACGGCAAACTCGGAGTCGACTCAGCTGGCATTGTCGGTCTGCACCCGCCCACACCCAGTGACCGCATCCACAATGTCCGCTGGAACTCGGGTTTCGAGCAACTCGGCTGGAGCGGTTCGCACACCGACGCCACCAGCGAGCCCTTCGTCAACCAGATCCTTGCCAAGCACATGCTCCCCACCGGGCAGGAATTGCACGCCGCCGCCGGTGACGCCCGGCTCTCGATGTACGCCTCGCACTCCGATGGCGAGCTTCTCACCCTCATCGAAGAGTGACTGCGGCATCCCTCCTTGTTCTTCCTGATTATCCTCAATCCGCCTTCAACGCCGGCCCGACAAAGCACCAGGCCCCTTCCTGGCTGTCGAGTAGGCCAGAAGCAGCGTTGTGAGTCCTTATCTGACGGGCCTCACATGACAGCGCTACTCTGTAGCGGCCGCCGCCTCTGGCGGCCGCTGGACAGCGATAGATCTTCAGGCGCCGGCCGCCACGGGGGGCGGCCGCTACCAGAAAGCCCATCCAGCGCTGTCATACTAACTCGTCATCCGCGGGCGAAATGACCCATGGCCAGGCCCCAATGACCCATGACGAAGGTCCCCGCTCGCGGTTGGCGTTCTGGCTTCGGGCTTGGTCATTGGGCATTCGCCATTTTGCCCCGCGGGAGCCAGGCGGCCAGCGAGTTGCACCCATCAGATTCCGTATCACTGCGCTCATGAGTTGAACCCCAGGGCGTTCTGGATGTGGGACACGTCGAGCTGACGGGGTTGTTGACCGCGTTCGGCGGCCAGGGCGGCGGCGGTACCGGCGGCGGCGCCGATGGCCAGGGCGATGCACTGCACGCGGTAGGAAGCGTGGGCGTCATGGCTGCCGCTGATGCATCGGCCGGCCGTCAGCAGGCCATCCAGACTCCTGGGAACCAGGCAGCCATAAGGAATGTCGTAGGGTTGCGTTCGGGTGGCGAAATTCTCGGCCTGCCCGGGACCGGTGGGATTGTGGATATCGATCACGAAACTGGCGGAACGCACGACCACATCGGGCCGTTTGCGACCTGTGATCACATCCTCGCGAGTCAGGTAATCCACGCCCCGGATCCGGCGGGTCTCGCGAATGCCCAGAATCGCGGGCATCATCGCGATGTGGGCGTTTTCGTAGCCGGGGCCATGCTTGCGGAGAAAATCAAGTACCCCATACGCCTGGCGGCGTGCCTCGATCTCGCCGCGGGTGAGATCCGCGACCTGGGTGCCGTCCACGCGGTTGATCTGAGTGGCGTTGACGATCCGCTCGGTGGAGCGATGGCCGCGATACAGCCGAACCACGCCGATCTCGGGGGGGAGTTCGCCCGTTGACTGAGCCTTGGCAACCACCTCATGCCAGGAGCCCGCCGGCGTACGCACCTGGTGGGCCTCCTCTTCGCTACCGCACAAGATGGCCTCGTCGGAATCCACCCCGCCAACAAGGTACATGATCGACGCCGGCTGCATGAGCTTGTCGGCCGGACGACCTTTCTCGAATTCCGCGCCGGCCAGGCAGGCCACGTCGCCGTCGCCGGTGGCGTCGATGGTCACCTTCGCCGAGATTCGCAGAGCACCCTGCTTGGTCAGCAGTCGGATGCCCTTGACGCATCCGTCCTCGACGACCGCCCCCATCGCCCAGGCGTGGAGCATGATGCTGGCACCCGCTTCTTCGAGCATGGCGGCATATTCAAGGTCCATCCGGTTGGGATCCGGATGCCGACCGCCGATGCGGTTGAGAACCTCGTCAACGAAGGGGCAGTCCGCGCCGCCCATCAGCGGGCCCACCAAGGCCTGTACCGCCATCCCACCCAGTCGGCCATACCGCTCGACCAGGAGCACTTTGGCCCCCTGCCGCGCCGCCATGACTCCGGCCGCCATACCCGCCGGTCCGCCTCCACAAATCAGCACATCGACCGGCTGACCGTACCGCTGCTCCTCGGCCAGCTCCACCGCTTGAACGGTGGCAGCCATGCCGCCGGATACCAGGGCTCCGCCTGCGCCAGTCAATGCGCCGCGCAGGAATTGGCGTCGATTTCTCATGGATTACATCCTCGTCTTTGCGGCCATCAGGACAAACCCTTGATGATAAGCGTATTCGGTCAACAATCCTCTTTCCATCTCAAACCAACACACGGGGGCAAATCGCGAATGCCGCCCAGCTCCTGGGGCAGAATGGCGAATGCCCAAGGGCGTAACTCGGTATCCGCAGGTGCGAGGATGGCGACGGCGGGGCAAAATGGGACTGGCTCCGCGCCAGAAATGTACGTGTTCAGCGTCCGGGGACTGGCTCTTTCTTGCCTGAGTGAGGTCGTTCCACGCGGTTCAGTCACCTGACGGCATGGCGGCGCCGTCGCGTCAGAATGGCCTCAAGGCAAGAAAGTGCCTGTCCCACTTCCGAGGACGCAATCGTCCTTGCACGCCGGGTTCCGCCCGCTAGAGGATACCTCACAGATGCCGAACTCTGTTGACGCAAGGAGGCGAGCCCCTGGGGCGGAAGGGAGGTGTCTTGCCTTGCCTGATCGATAAGCCCGTCGGCATTTACCGGCCACCTCCGCCTGCGGAATCCGACTTCCACCGCCTTGTCCGCGACCACTTCGACGACTTCCGCGCCGCCTACCCCGAACGCTACGCCCGTAGGTTCGGCCACTGGCCGCCGGTCTTTGACCCGGCCGTCCGTAAGTTCCTCATTCCCGTCTTGAACAGGCCGGGACCAGGGGCTATGCTGCGCTCCTGTGGCCCGTGGACGGTCCACGAGCATCCGGAACGACGGGATGACTCCGCGAAATGGGCACAAAGCGTCTGACCACCGGTGGGAATGGAAAGCCCGGAGAACCGGCAGGGTTCGCCAAACGCCCCCCCCGCCCCCCCCGGGGCCACGCCGCCGCCCCTCGCGGAATCACATTTTCTATCAGTTAGCCAGCCCGCCCAACGCAAGTGCGAGGTCGCCGAACTGGTCACGCACACTCTAGGGAGAAAGGCATGCCACACGAATTTCGAGATGCTCGGGAAGTTGTTAAGTATCTCGCGAAACGAAGGAACACGCTCAGTAGGTGGTTTCTTGAGCGGACGGATGTAGATCGCATCCCGTATGACGCGGTTGGGGCAAATACGTTTCGAGCTTTTCATCATTTGCCCCAACGCCCGTGCGACGTTTTTCGAGGGTGGGCTAATCGGGCAATTCGAGATGACAACGCGGTCAGACCAATCCTGACTGCGCGATCTCAATCGGAATTCGACGAGTACGTTCGGCGGTTCAGCGAGCGTCTTCGCCGCGCATGGCGGACTCAGCAGGGGCAAGTCCTGGCGTATGGCCCGAGCAGGAAGCTTCCAAACTTACTCCTCAAACACTATGCTCGGTACGAAAGGCTAAGTAATGGAGAACGAACCAGGTTAATAGAACATCTACACGTTCCGTTGGACAGCTTTACTCTCATAGGCATAAGAAACTGCGTCAACGAACCGAGAATCCCGAGGAATGCGAGCATGAGCTACGTCCAAGACGAGGTTGTGTACAATTCAATACAGGCAGCCATAAGAGATGTCGCACATAGAGCCGAAGTTCCCGCGATATACTTCGACGTACTAGCCTGGAACATGGGCCATTGAAGAGGCTGAGAAAAGGGGATGCGTCGAATGGTACTGCCGTGCGGCGAGGGGTCATGACGCGCGGAGTTTAACCGCTCGCGCAGGCCGCACTGCTGGTGTTGAGCCTCGCGTTCGCGTATGATTTCGGCTTAGGCCGGAATCGCCTTGTGTT
>JAAYDF010000167.1 GCA_012729395.1 Phycisphaerae bacterium | reverse complement strand
GAGCGGGCAGGTGCTCGAGCAGTACGTCTGGGATCCCTACGGCACGCCGGTCGTCAAGCACACCAGCGCCACGCCCGCCCCGGTCAACCGCGTTGGCCACCAGGGCCTCTTCTGGCACAGCCTCGACGGCTCCGCCACCTTCAACACCCCCGACCCGGCCGCCACCCCCACCGCCACCGGCCTGTACTACAACCGCAACCGCTGGTACGCCCCCCACCTCGGCCGCTTCCTGCAGCGGGATCCGAATGAGAGCGGGCAATTGATTACCTCTGCCATAGTCCGGCATGGGCAAGTTGCGGCGATGTTATCCACCACCTTTGTCGTGGGAGGTCATCTCGGTGACGGGTTGAATCTCTACGCATTTGGCGGCCAGAACCCTGTCAACAGACTCGATCCTGGAGGAACATTCACCTGCGCGCAGTTGGGAGCAACAGCGGGACTACAGGGCCTCATCGGAGGCATAGTCGGTGGGGCCATCTCAAAGGCAATCGGCGAGAGCTTCTGGCATGGCGCCGCGGCAGGGGCGGCGGGGGGAGTGGTGGGTGGCGGCCTCGCCTGTGCAGCATCCGCATATGGGTTGGTGGGAACCCTGGCTGCCGCGGGGGCGTTGGACGGCTTCGTCGGGGGATTCACGCAGTCTTATCTTATGGATCAGGACTTCGGGTCAGCCCTCGGCGACGCAATGTTCGGGGCTGCCATTGGAGCAGCCACAGGCGGTTTGGTAGACTGGGGCGGTCAGTCATTGGGGAGGGTGCTCCGGAAAATGGCCTTCCGGACGGGCGACGAAGCTGAGGCGTGGCTGGCGAAACTGGTCGGTGGCAGAAGTCAGGTGCGGATAGTCACCAGTGAGGGACCGCGTAGGATTGATCAGGTGGCGAACAGGGCAGCCCATGAGGTCAAAGTGGGTTATAAGAAATGGAGCTCTGAAATATGGGAACAGATTAGAAAAGATGCCGAAATCCTTCTCACGAAAGGCTGCGGGCAAGAGCCTATCGAGAGCTATACATGGCATTTCGTCAAGAGTGCCAACACCAGTGGGGTTGGCGCCGACCCACGTGTGCTCGAAGCCTTGAGAGCAGCAGGGATCACTCCAAAGATCCATTAACTGAGTCCAGGCCATGAATACAAACAAAGAGCTTGTTAGGAGGCTGAAAACCATACTGAATCGGTATGCGCGTACAAACAGAATGGATTCTGATACCGCCGAAGTTGAGCTTGACCTACTGGATAAGGAAGTCAAGGCATTACCTCGAGACGGCATTGTTCCAGCTCTCCAGGCAGCGGTAGGACATTCTAAGACGCGACGAGCAGAGGTTGTTAATGTACTCAGTTGGTTTACGGATATACCTGAAGCTGTTGACTTCCTGGGACATGAGCTATCCAGTCCTGATTACCACATAAGGGAACGAGTACTCGGAATAATAGGCCATCGTAAGCTTAGTAAACTTGCTCCTCTTCTTAATGACGTTATCACACACGACCCGGTGCAGTCCTGCCGCGAGCGTGCCATTAGCGTTGCAGCATGGCTAAAGCAAGAAGTCAACTTTCCAGCTATTCTGCAGTGTGCTGAAATTGGCGATCCTGCATTAATGGGAGCTCTCGTGCATGCCTTGCTGGATTATGGACGCTCAGAAGGCTATCCATATCTCCGGCGCGCTTTCGAGAAACCTGTGCCGCCTCCGCCGCCATGGTATACCAAACACATATCTACGACGCAACAGGAGTACGAAGAAGAGAGCCGCTGGAGCGGACGCAAGATTACCAAGTTGTTCGCTGCCTGGGGGCTGGCAAAACTGGGAGACCCGGAAGGCATCGCTCATCTGGGGGAGATGCTGTACGACCCTGACCACCAAGTAGGCCAAAGCTACTTGCCTGGACAGTCGTTGAGGGCCGCCCAGGCGATGGCCGACGTATTCAACCTGCCGTTCGAGTGGAATACGAGTCACGTTCCTGCGATTCGGGAATGGTGGGAGCGCAACAGGGAGTGGGCCTTGTCGGAAGGTACGCGTTCTGTGACTGAGAAACGTTCATCGTCCGACGGACTACACTAGGATTGCGGAGTTCATATGCAGAGAGTCCGGACCTGTGATGAGGAGCATCGAGGTTGTTGTAGGAAATGGAGCCCCCTGATGATCAGCCTTGACCCACAAGCTCTAAGCTCGTGTGAAGGCGGCAGGCTCCAGTCGATCCGTGTCATCGGCGTACCGGCGGTTGCCTATGACAAGTATCCTGGTCAGTACCTGCTGGTCAACTGCATCTATGATCCGCGCGTTGCTCGACTGCACCGTTGGAGATGCTGACGACAGTCCGCGACGATGTTCTCTCGATTCTCCGCGCGATAGCCGCCAAGCCCTGGGCAAGTAGATTCAGGGTCTATTGGGTTACGCTCTACTATTGGAGGATGATTGACAGTGATGAGCAGGTGGAGCCGATAGGCCAATGCCGCATGTATGTATACGCCATTCGCTCACGGGGGCTCATGCTGCCTCCAGAACAGCTCACCATCGACTACATGGTATCCAACCGATTCGGCCAAGAACGATCAG
>JAAYDF010000166.1 GCA_012729395.1 Phycisphaerae bacterium | reverse complement strand
GGCACACCTGTGCCCGACGGTGCCGCTACCCTCTTCATCCTCAAAGAAGAAATCGAAAGTGGCGTAACGAATTGGACCGGCAGGATGCCCCGAGGCAATTTACACAGGACTTGACACTACCTCCGTACCCCACTGGCGGAGATCCTACCAGCAACATTGCCCGGGGGGGGTGAGGTCGGCGGCCCGTTGCGGTATCACCCCACGCCGGCCGGCCAGATCCACCCGATTTGCCGGCTTGCCGCCAGCCAAGAAGACAGCGAGGCCCTTTGGAGACGGCTACCGGAGTTGACCGGCACGCTGGCCACGGGCGACGCGCGACCGGCCGCCGAGGTCCTCGCGGCCTCAGAGAGAGGCGATACCCTCCTCGTGGTCAGCCAAAGCGGGAAGGGGCGAACGGCAATTGTGGCTTTCGACTCGACTTGGCGGTGGTCGTTCGCACAAGAGCATGGAGGAGAGGCTCATCGACGGTTCTGGCGGCAGTTGGTGCTGTGGATGGCGAACCGCCGCCCGGAAGTATGGGTGGCGACGGATCGACCGCGTTACGACCTCGGGCGTTTGCAGGCACGACGTGATGAGGTCGTGGTGCGGGCCGGCGTGGTCGACCTGACGGCAAACGAGGCGACGCCGTCGCCCACCGTCACCGTGACCCTGACCTCACCCGGCAAGGAGCCCGTGCCCGTCGCGATGACCCCGCGGGATGGCCGGCTGGAGGCCCGCCTGACGCCGACGGCCATCGGTGAGTACCGCCTGGAAGCCCAAGTCTACGAGGGGGAGAACATCATCGGACGTACCCAAACGGCCTTCAGGGTCGCCTCAACCAACCCGGAACTCGCCGAACCGCTGGCCAATCTGGACCAACTCAAGCGGATGGCGGACCAAACGAGGCACATCGGTGGGCTCTATGCCCCCCTGCCCGAGCTACCGGACGTTCTGCGACAAATCGGGTCAGCAAGCCGGCCGATCACCCTCACGCAAACGCGGCGCTGGCATCTGGTGGAGGACTCCCCGTGGCCTTGGCTGGCCGCCTTCGCGATGGTGTTAACCCTGGAGTGGCTGCTTCGACGCCGGGCGGGCCTGGTCTGACGAAGCGGCTCTCGGCGGTGCTGTTGCATATCGACGGGAAATCGCCTATACTCTTCTGACAACGCACTCCGGTTCACCCCGGTATTTGCACTCACCGCCATAGGAGAACAAGGATCATGGCTGCGCCTTATGATGGTAAGTCCATCCTGATTGTGGACGACGACACCGACATCCTGACCGCGATCGAAGCGGCGTTCAAAGACTGCGGAGCGGATATTATGACCGCGACCGACGGCAACACCGCCACGGCCATGGCCCAGGAGAAGAACCCCGACCTGATGATCCTCGACGCCATGCTGCCGCAACGCAGCGGTTTCCTGGTACTCGAGAAACTCAAGGCCAAGAAGCCACGCGGCAGCAAACCCTATGTGATCATGATCACCGCCAACACGGGCAAGCGTCACCAGGCCTGGGCCGAGAGCCTCGGAGCCGACGGATACATCAACAAACCCTTCCGCATGGAACGCCTCATCCAGTCCGCCGAGGCCCTGCTGGCCAAAGACCAGGGTTAACGTAGCGAGGTAGAATCGCTACCTTCCGTCGAATCCCTGCTGAGCTCTTTTCGATGCCCGTGCGACGTTTCTCGAAATCCCGCTTAGCGGTGCCGCGTGCGGTACCGACCCGTGTCGCGCGCAACACGGGCCGACCGGGTCAGGCGACGTGAAATGCACACAAAGCCAATCCCCACGCTAGAATGGAGCATATGAGTACTTCACGCGTAGCCATTGTGCGGACGTCGCCGCGGACCGTCCTGGCGGATTACCACCGGGTCATGGACCTGGCCGGCTATCGCCAAGTCATCGACCCCAAGGCGGACACCGCGCTCAAGATCAACATCTCCTGGCACTTTTTTTACCCCGGCGCGAGCACGACGCCCTGGCAGCTCGAAGGCGTCATCCGGGCCATGAAACGCGACGGGTACGACCCGAACCTGATCCACGGCTGCCATAACCGCACCGTGGTCATCGACGCCCACTTCGGCGAGCGCGAGAACAAGCAGGTCAACGTGGTCGAGGCGCACGGCCTGCGCAACGTCCACCTCTACGAAGGCGAGGAGTGGATCAACGTCCGCGACGCGGTCGGCGACCTGGCCCGCGATTTCCTCTGCCTCAACGAAGTCTACCCCAAGGGTTTCTCGATCCCCCGGCGGTTCATCGGCGAAAACATCATCCACCTGCCGACGGTCAAAACCCACGTGTTCACCACCACCACCGGGGCGATGAAGAACGCCTTCGGCGGGCTGCTCAACGAGCATCGGCACTGGACCCACCCGGTGATCCACGAGACGCTCGTCGACCTGCTGATGATCCAGAAGAAGATCCACAAGGGTTTGTTCGCGGTGATGGACGGCACGTTTGCGGGCGACGGCCCCGGGCCACGCTGCATGGTACCGCACGTCAAGAACGTGCTGCTCGCCTCCGCCGACCAGGTCGCCATCGACGCCATGGCCGCCAAACTGATGGGCTTCGACCCGCTCAAGGACTGCAAGTACATACGCCTCGCTCACGAGCGCGGGCTGGGCTGCGGCGATGTGCGCGATATCGAGCTCGTCGGCGACGTCGATGCCGCCGCGGAAAACTGGCACTTCGACGGGCCGTTCAAGAAGATGACTTTTGCCAGCCGGATGCAGCACAAGATTTACTGGGGCAAGCTCAAACCCGCCCTCGAATGGTCGCTCAAGACCTGGCTGGCCCCCTGGGCTTACATCGCCAGCGTGCTCTACCACGACATGTACTGGTACCCTCGCCATTACCGCCCCCGCATGCGCGAGATCCTGACCAGTGAATGGGGCCGCCTCTTCCAGAACTGGGAGCAACTCACCCCCGACGAGACCGGCTGGCCGGACGTCGGCACCCAACCCGCCCGACTGGACCGCAGCACACTCCAACTCATCGGCAAAGCCACCCGCATCCTCGGCACCTGCATCCTCGAAGCCCCCGAGACCGCCCGCCTACGGCGACGACGACACGTGGCCTCGACGTAATGGGCATGGCGGCATGGATGCGGGTCCGTGACAACGTGGGCGGGCGCGATGGGCGTTCTGCCGGCCCCGAAAGGGGCCGAGGGCTGTAGCCACGGGTGGAGTGAGCCTCAGGCGAACAAAACCCGTGGAAGCGGTATGCGTTGGAGAGGCCCGCCCCGGCAGGGGGCGGAGGATGGAACCGGCGTACCGGTTCGTTCGCGGAAAACCATCCCAGCCAAGGATCCTATACGTGGCCCCCTTCGCCCCTGCCGGGGCGGGCCGCGGACAAGACAGATCTCGTTTCCACGGGTTTCGCGTCGGCCGGCTGCGCCGTCGCGCCGCTCCACCGGTGGCTACAGCCCGTCGCTCCTTGGGAGCGAAATGCCCGATACCGCCCTGATTCTGTCGCCGTCCCCGGCGGATACCACAGGGGGCAACCACCATTGACCACGAGACGCGGCAGGGTTGGGGTGGATTCATGGATGAAAGGACAACCCAACCAAAGCGCCCCATGGCTGTCGCCAGTTCTTCGTCCTATGGGAGAGAAACCAACGATGTCCCGTTTGACCGCTCGGAGCAGTCCATGAAGTACTACTTCGCGTGCCCCCGTTGCGGAAACGATGAGAGGTTCGCGCATCCCAGAGAACAGTCATCCGGACTGGGCTGCCTCATTCTGCTTTTCGGCGGGCTCATCCCGGCTCTACTGTTTGCCGATGCCATCCGGCACCGTGTGCAGTGCGTCCAATGCGGATTCATCTTTCGACAACCGGCGCTGCCGCGCTCATCCGCTTCGCGTGTGGCGATCTATGTCATTCTTGTCGTCCTGAGTTTCGCTGCGTTGACGATCATTCTGGCGATGGACCCCGAGCTCACCTCCGGAATACCGGAGGTTTCGGCACTGCTCACGGTTGAAGCCTTCATCGCCGAATACCCGCGAGCGGTGACCCTGACGCTCATTCCGATGTTGGCCCTGTTGCTGCTGAGTTTGCTTGTAGTGTCCTGGGTTTCCAACGTGAGACTGCGCATGGACATGCGCAAGACGCACAAGCTCAAGGCCGGGCGAAGCTCGGCCTTCCGACAGGATCGAAACGCGGACGCAGCTGGTGTTTCCGGATGCCCTCCTCGGGCCGCAGTGGCCGGCCAGGGCGAGGGACGCGGATGATACCGCGGGGGCATGGTTCCGGTTGAGCGAGAGAGGCTCAACCGCGAAGAAAGCAGAAGCCGCCAAGAAACAGCCTTGACCTGCACTGCGAGCCGCCGGGTTGATCCCGGCGCCATCGCCCAGCGAGGCACCTCCGCGGGTCCGAAATGAACTCGTAACCGGCTACCGACGCGTTCATCGGAACAGGCAACCTCATGCGTCCGCACAGAAGGCGGGGATAAACCCCGCCGCTCGCTTTGACCTCCTCGTTTGTTTGGGTTCCGCTCTCCCATCCTGTGCTGGATCCGCATGGGAATCTCGGTGATGTAACCCTGATCCGGGGTGTCCAACCACTGGCTCACTTGGGTGCAACTCGCTTGCTTGGCGTCCTGCGGTTGGCGGAGTATACTTCGCTTTTTCTTTACGGATGCGACAGAATGGATCAAGTACCCATCTCAGAACTGACGGACCGGATGCGGCGATTCAGAGCCTGCATGGACGCGGAGAATCCGACCTGGGAGCTGGCCGCGATCTTCGGCCGTGTCAGCCAGTACTACTTCACGGGCACGATGCAGGACGGCCTCCTGCTCATCCCCCGAGAGGGCGAGGCCGTTTTTTGCGTGCGCAGGAGCTACGAACGGGCTTGCCGCGAGTCGCTGTTCCCCGATATCCGCCCGATGAAAGGCTTTCGCGACGCGGCTCCCGTCGTGCCGCGTGCACGGGCGATCATCCACGTCGATACCGAGCTGGTCCCCGTGGCCCTGCTTGCTCGATTCAGAAAGCACTTCCCCTGCGAGGAGATCGGCTCGCTGGACAGGCAGCTTGCCCGACCGCGGGCGGTGAAGAGCCCCTATGAGCTGGCGATCATGGAACGGGCGGGGGCGATCCACAGACGGATTCTGGAGGAGGGCGTTCCGCCGCTGTTCCGCGAGGGCATGAGCGAGGCCGAGTTCGGGTGCGAGCTATTCTCGCTCATGGTCCGCGAAGGGCACCAGGGCATCGTCCGGTTCGGCATGTTCGGCGTGGACATCGCGGTGGCACAGCTCGGCTTCGGCGAGAGCTCGATCCATCCAACCAGCTTCGATGGGCCCGGCGGGTGCCTGGGCATTGGGCCGGCGGCACCGGTCCTCGGCAGCCGCGACCGGAAGCTTCGCGAAGGCGACCTGGTGTTCGTCGACATCGGCGTCGCGGTGGACGGCTACCACACGGACAAGACGATGGTCTACATGTTCGGCAAGCCGCTGCCCGACGGGGTCATCGCGACGCACAAGCGGTGCGTCGAGGTGCTGCAACAGTTGGCCTCGCTCATCAGGCCCGGAGCCATCCCCTCGGATGTCTACACCACGGTCATGGACGGGCTCGACTCGGACTTCATCGAGAACTTCATGGGCTTCGGTGACCGGCGGGTGAACTTCCTCGGTCATGGGGTCGGCCTGCAGATCGACGAACTCCCCGTGATTGCCGACGGGTTTGATGAACCGTTGGCGGAGAGCATGGTGCTCGCCCTTGAGCCGAAGAAGGGCATTGCCGGCGTCGGCATGGTCGGCATCGAGGACACATTCATCATCACGCCTCAAGGCGGGAGAAGCATCACCGGAACCCATCCCGGCTTGATCCTGGTCGATCACTGAGGGAACCGGAGAACTGACGAGTCCGCACAGAAGGCGAGGGTAAACCCCGCCGCTCGCTTGCTTGCCTCGGCGGCAGCGCCATCCGCTTCAATCCGCGCGATCCGCGGACCGTCCCGCTGACGCCAACCGCGACAAGCACTCAGGGTTCAACCGGCTTGCCCGTGCGGGCGGATTCGTAAATGGCCAGGATGATGGCCACGGCTTTGCGAGCTTCGGGGCCGTCGATCTCGGGGGATTTCCCGGCATCCAGGGCGGCCAGGAACGAGGCGAAGTTGTCCCGATGACCGTCCGCGGTCATGCCCGCCGAGGGGTTCGCCGCCCCGACGGAGACGGCCGGAAACTGCAGATACTTCTCCCGGATTTCCTGGTCCTGCGGGCGTTCTTCGCGGAACTGCCAGAAGAAGAAGTTCTGGTCGGCCATGGCCGCGGTGCCGGCCGTGCCTGATATCTCAACGGTGCGGAAATGGCCAGGCCACATGCTCGTGGTGCAGGCCATCACACCCAGAGCACCGCTGGCGAACTCGAGCACCGCGGCGGCGGTATCTTCAACCTCGATGCGTTCATGGGCCAGCGTGGCGGCATTCGCCTTGACGCTCTTGACCGGGCCCATGAGCCACTGCAGCAGATCCACAGTATGGATGCCCTGGTTCATGAACGCCCCGCCGCCGTCGAGTTTCCAGGTGCCCCGCCATCCGCCCTTGTCGTAGTACTCCTGATCGCGCCACCACGGGCCGTAGGCCAGCCCGAAGGTCATCCGCCCGAAGCGACCCTCCTCGACCGCCTTCTTGAGCAGTCGGGCAGTGGGCAGGAACCGGCCGTTGAAGATGCCGCCCATGCAGGTGCCGGCCTTGGCGTGGGCCTCGATGGCCGCGTCGATCTTGCCGAGCCGGATGTCGATGGGCTTCTCGGTGATGCAGTGTTTGCCGTGCCGGGCCGCCGCGATGGCGATGTCCGCGTGCGTACCGCTGGGCGTCGCGACGGTCACCACATCGATGTCCTTGCGGGCCAGGAAGGCCTCGAGGTCGCTCATCCCCGCGCATCCGCACCGCTGACCGAACTGGTCCGCCAGACCCGAGGCCTGGTCGCACACCGCCACCAGCTTGGCGTTGGGCAATTGCTTGATCGCTTCCGCATGAAACGCGCCGATCATCCCCGCGCCAATCACGCCAAACCCGTATGCCTTGCCCATGCTCACCCTTTCATCGCTTGCACTTGTCCCGCGAAGCGACAAGCTCGATCGTGTGCCCCCCTCGCGAATGGTCCACGCTGCCCATGCGCAGCCAATCAGCTACCCCGGGTACCTCGCAGCCACCGCAGCCGCAGACGGTCGCGCAAAAACTCGGTCACACGCACACCCAGCCGCCGCGTATCCGTTTCGAATGACATCTTGCGAGCCCGGCGGGTCAGCTCATCGTTGCCGAATCGCCGACCGCCCATCGCGATCGACAGGTCGGCCAGAAACGAGAGCCATCCTCGCCGCCCGGGTTTCATGCGAGCTTCCTCTGCACCGCCAGATGCGTGCTGGCCAACACTTCCTCCGCCGACCGCGACAGCCCCTCCGCCGGCCAGAGTTGCCGACGTTCGAGCACCGCCGGCCCGCTCTCGTAATACCCGGTCACCTGGCTGGACCCGCCCTCCACAAAATCCCCGCCGTCAAACCCGATTCGCTCCAGCCAGCCGGCCACCTCGTGCGTGAACTCCGCCGGGAAGATCGCCGCGGTCAGATGGGGATGACTCGCCCCCACAAGCCGGGCCATCTGCACCTTGATTCGACACGGCGGCGGTGTCTCCTCCGCCGACCGACAGAGCGCGTCGAGGTCCGCCCGCGCGGCGGCCTCACCGTCGCGATAGAAGAAAATACCATCCTCCAGGTCGAACCGCTCGCGAGGCACGCCCGCCAGCTCCATCGTGCCGTCCGGCCAGGCGCGGTGAATGCGGTACACCTTGCCATCCGCGTAACGCTCGGATTCGAGCAGCACGGCGATCTCGTCCGCCGTGTAGCCCACCGCCACCTGCCCGCCGAAGTCGAACACGTACAACCCCGTGTAGCGTTCCGGCATGTCCACCGCGGGAATCTTCATCGGCCCACCTTCACTCTCGAACAACCTCTTCGGGCACGCCCGCCCGGTACCGCTCCATCACTCCGACGTACATCATCGCGGGCGCCAACCCCGGCCGCCCGGCGATCGGCACCTGCACCGTGCGACGCACCGCGAAGTACACCTGCCCGGTCCGCCGCTCCTCCACCATCACCTGACCCGCCGACCGCATCGCCACGTACGTTTCATACGGCACCGTGCGAACCTCGGTCATGGTCACCTGCCCGCGCACCCGCGGGTCGGCGTCGGGTCGCTCATCCTCGATCTTACGCGCCTGGTCATCCGGCCAGCCCAGGAACGCCCCGCCTGGCGCCTCACAGCCAGCGGCCAGGGTCGACACAGCCAACCCCGCGGCCATCAGCCCCCGCCGCAGCCATGCCGTGACGCCGGTCACTGCACCGCCAACCGTGCGAACTTGCGCTTGCCCCGCTGCAGGATATCGCCCGTCTTGATCGCCAAACTGCACGTCGGATCGCTCAGCACATCGCCGTTGAGCCGAATCCCGCTCTCCGCCACCAGCCGTCGCACCTCGCCGTTGGTCGCCGCGAACCCACAGTGTACCACCAGCTTCAACAGAGGCACCCGCCCGTCGACAAACAGATCGCCTCCCACCGCGACCGTGGGCGCATCATCCGGCACCACGAGGCCTCCGGTCGCGGCCTTCTTCTGGTGAATCTGTTCCCACTCGTGCCGGGCGTGCTCTATCTTCTCGCGAGGATGGAACGCCGCCGCGATCTCGACCGCCAGCCTTTTCTTCGCCTCCATGGGGTGCGTGCGGCCGGGGTCGGCCAGGGCCTTGATCTCCGCTTCCGGCATCGCGGTCAGCAGGGTCAGGTAGTTGCTCATGCACGCATCCGGCACGCTCATCAGCTTGCCGAACATATCGTGCGGCGCCTCGGTCACCCCGACGTAGTTGCCCAGCGACTTGCTCATCTTCTCAACGCCATCAAGACCCACCAGGATGGGCATGACCATGACCACCTGGGCCTCCTGCCCCGCGTTGCGCTGCAAGTCCCGGCCGACCAGGTTATTGAACGTCTGGTCCGTGCCGCCCAGCTCGACGTCCGACTGAATGCACACACTGTCCCACCCCTGCATCAGCGGGTAGAGTAGCTCGTGCACGCCGATCGGGGCCTCAGCCTCGAACCGGTTACGGAAATCCTCGCGCTTGAGCATCTGCCCAACGGTCATCTGCCCGGTGAGTTTGAGCACGTCGGCGAAGGTCATCCCCGCCAGCCACTCGCTGTTGTGGCGGACTTCGAGCCGCTCGGCCGCGGTATCGAGGATGCGGCCGGCCTGGTCCATGTAAGTGCGGGCGTTCTTCTCGATCGCCGCCGAATCGAGCACCGGGCGGGTCTTGCTCCGCCCCGACGGGTCACCCACCCGTGCGGTGTAATCGCCGATAATCAGCACCGCCTTGTGCCCCAAATCCTGGAACTGCCTCATCTTGCGCAGCACGACGGTGTGCCCGAGGTGAATATCCGGCGCCGTCGGGTCGAGCCCCAGCTTGATCCGCAAGGGCCGCTGGCCCTCGCGCGAGGCCGCCAGCTTCCGCCGCAGCTCGTCCAGGGTGTCGATCCGCTCGCATCCGCGCGTCAGAACCCGCAATTGTTCTTCAACAGTGGCGAAACTCATGTCGCCTATTATCCTTGCCCCAGCCCGCGGATCAACCGTCGCCACGGGAACCGCTCACGCGCAGCTCACCGGCCGCGGGGTAAGCCGGGCACAGAAGCCGTTTCTTCAACCAAGCGAGTTGGAACCCATCGTGGAATACCCCCCTCGCGAATGATATGATTGGCATAGGAGCGGAGTATGCGGGGTTCCGAGCATTCACCAGGTCTGCGCGCCGCGAGAACCGCCAAACGTTTTCCATTCCCGCCCTGTTCAGCCCTACTGATCGCCATCGCAACCTGGTCCCAAGCCGCGGCTGATCCCATTCGCTGGCGTAACCCCGGTCCCGAGGAGGGCCTGCCCGCACAGGCCCTGCACACCACGGCAGCCCGCGCCGACGCGCTCGCGGACCTGATCGAGTCCACCAAGACGGCGGCACCGGGGGCAACCATGCGACACGTTGTGGTGCGGCTTGAGGGTCCCGTCAACAGGATCGAACAGGGCATCCTTGGAGCCTCGGGCCTGCGTCTGCTGACCTACCTGGGCGATCACGCATGGTTCGCCGCCCTGGACGTGCACAAGCCCGACCTGGTCGCCATGGCCCAGACCGGCGAACTGGCGGAGGTGCGGACGATTCGGCGGGAATGGAAGTTGCACCCGAGGTTGGCCTCGGGGCAGGTGCCCGACTGGGCACTGGTACCCGAAGGTCCACAGGCTGACCCCGGCACCCCGCTGGCGGCGGAGGCGGCTTCGCCCGAGGCCGCGACCGTAGCCGTATACGTCCTGTTCCACCCGGACGTGCCGCTGCGACCAACGGCGGTGCAGGTCTGTGGACGGCACCAGGCCCGCGTGCGCGCGGAGGTGGCATCGATCAATGCCCTGATTGTCGAGCTGCCGTTCGGCAAGATCGCCGGGCTGGCCGACGAGGACGTGGTGCAGTGGATCGAGCCGCCCTTGCCGCGAATGGGTGATGTGAACGACGGCTCGCGGCTATTGACTCAGGCAGGCTTGGTCCAGGCGCCCGCGGGGCCGTACGGTTTGGACGGCACCGGTATCAACGTGCTGCTCTACGATGCGGGCACGGCGCACCAGGGTCATGTCGACTTCGGCGGCAGGCTCACCGTCCGCGATGCCTCCGGCTTCAGCAGTCACGCCCAGCATGTGGCCGGCACCATCGGCGGAGACGGCACCGCCAGCCTCGGCCAGTATCGCGGCATCGCCCCTGGTGTCCGCATTGAATCCTACGGCTTCGAGTACGACGAAAGCGGCATCTTCCTCTACACCAACCCCGGCGACATCGAGGCCGACTATCGCGAGGCGATCCAGGTGCATGGCGTCCACCTGGCCAACAACTCCATCGGCACCAACACCGCACGCAACGGCTTTCCCTGTGACATCACCGGCGATTACGGCGTGACTTCGATGCTCATCGACGCCATTGTCACCGGCAGCCTCGGTCAGCCGATGCGCATCGCCTGGGCCAACGGTAACGAGCGTGCCCTTCCTCGCTGCGGCAACCTGTACCACACGACCGCTCCACCCGCCGGGGCCAAGAACCACATCGCCGTCGGAGCCGTCAATGCCAACGACGACTCCATGACCGCGTTTTCGAGTTGGGGACCGACCGACGACGGTCGGCTCCGGCCGGACGTCTGCGCCCCGGGCTGCGAGGTTGGCGGCGACCGGGGTATCACCTCGACAAGCGGAACTGATAGCTACGCCGTGCTGTGCGGCACCTCGATGGCCACACCCGCGGTGACCGGCGTCTGTGCCCTGCTGCTTCAGGAGTGGCAGACGCTCTGGCCCGAGTTGGACTTGCCGCGCAATTCAACGCTCAAAGCCATCCTGACCCAGACCGCGGTGGACCTCGGCCCCGTCGGGCCGGACTACCAGTCAGGGTACGGCTCGGTCCGCGCCGCCGAGGCTGTCGACCTGCTCCGCACCCGCGGTGTCCGTGAGGAATCTATCGAGCAGTCCGAAGCTCGCTCCTTTCTCGTCGAGATTCCACCCGGCACGACGGAACTGCGGGCCACGCTCGCCTGGGACGATCCGCCCGGAGCGGTCAACACCATCCCGCAATTGGTCAACGATCTGGACCTCGTGGCCATCACCCCGGACGGCCGCACGGTGCATTTCCCGTGGACGGTGGACCCCGCATATCCCGATCAACCCGCGGTCCGCTCTCAGCCCGATCGGGTCAACAACATCGAGCAGGTGGTCGTTGACCAGCCGGCCGCGGGCTTGTGGGTCATCCGGGTCAACGGCCACACGGTCCCGCTGGGCCCACAGGTTTTCTCGCTAGTGACCTCGCCGCCCATGATTGGCTGCTCGTCGGCGGCAACGGTGACCCTGAACGCGGAGGCCTACACCTGCGGCGACGCCGTCAGGCTGACCGTCAACGACTGCGATCTCAATGCGGCCCCGTCCGCCGTCGAGGTGGCCGAGGCCCGCGTGTGGAGCACAGGCGATCCGGCCGGCGTGCCGCTCCTGTTGACCGAGACCGGGCCGGACACAGCCACCTTCGTGGGCATGATGCGGCTCAACGAACCGGGCGGGCTCGCGGCAAGCGACGGCCACGTGCTCACCGCGGAGTTCTTCGACGCCGACACCGGCCAAGGCTCGTCGGCCACACCGCGAGCCGAGGTGATCATCGACTGCGTCGCCCCGGTCATCTCCGATTTGGCGGTGGCAGAACTGTCGGCCTTAACCGCACGCATCACGCTTCGGACCGACGAACCGGCAAGTGTAGCGGTTCACTGGGGGACTTCCTGCCACGAGCTGGAGCAGGTCTCTCTGGCCGGCGGCCACGGCACGGAGCACAGTGTGCCGATCTCCGGGCTGCTACCCGGAAGAACGTATCTCTTTGCCGTGCATGCTCGGGACCGGGCGGGCAATGTAACCGTTGACGATCAGGACGGAGCCTGCCACGCGCTCGCCACACCTGCGGCCCCGGACTACTTCGCCCAGCACTTCCTGCGCGGCGTGGTCCCGCTGGCATACCACAGTCTGGAGTTCACGCCCGACAGCTCGCTCGATTTCTACCGCCCTTGCCTGACGCCGATCGACGCGCTGCCCATCGACCCCGCAGGCGGCACGTGGATCAAGAACAGCACCCTGGTTCGTCCGCTGGACGGCCGCAAGGTGATGCTCTACGGAGTGGCTTACGACTCGTTCTGGGTCAACCCCAGCGGATCAATCACCTTCACGAATTGGGATGGCGCCGCCAACGACCTGACCGGGCACTTCACGCTACCGCGGATCGCCCCGTTAACCGACTGGTACTCCCCGGCGGAGGACGGTCGCGTCAGTTGGCGACAGTTCGCGGACCGTATCGCGGTCACCTGGGAGGACGTGCGCGACGCGGCCACCACGCGACTGAGTACCTTTCAGGCGGAGATGTTCTTCGACGGGCGACTGCGCATGTCCTGGCTCGAAGCCGGGGCGAACGACCCGGTGGTAGGGCTCAGTCGCGGGACCGGGCTGCCCGCTGATTTCGTGGAGAGTGATTTGGCCGGCCTGAGTGGTTGCGGGCCGACTCGTTTGACGGTTGAGCCATCGGGCAGCCTGTCGTCTCGGGGGGCACCCGGCGGTCCGTTCGAGCCCATGTGCGGAACCTATCATCTGCGGAACACCGCCGAGCCCGCAGCCGAGGTCTCGTGGACGGCCGTCGCGGAGGCGCCCTGGGTCACGGTCACCCCGGCGAGCGGAATCCTGGCTGCCGAGCAGACGGTCGCGGTCGAGGTATGCGTCAACGATTCCGCCGCATCGCTGCCGGCCAAGGACTGGTCTTACGCCACCGGCGTGCACTTCGCCGAGGTGGGCAGCGGGACGAGCGTCTCCCGCGATGTCCAATTGGCGGTGATCGCCACCCGGCCCCCGGTGGCCCGCGACGTGCTCGTCACCACACCCGTCGCCACGGCGGTCACTGTCACCCTGACGGCCGACGACGACGGCCAACCCACCGCGCCCGGCCAACTCCATTACCTGCTGGAGACGCCCCCCACGAACGGTCAGCTCAGCGGCGACCTGGCCGGCGGCACGTTGCTGTACACCCCTTCACCGGGTTTTGCGGGCGTCGATCAGTTCACCTACCGTGCTCACGACGGTGGTGAATCGCCCGGCGGCGGGCCTTCTCCGCCGGCCACCGTAAGAATCCGGCTCGTCGCTCCGCCGTCCCTGCCCGCCGACCCTGACCCGCCCGACGGCGCCGAGGCGGTCCCCATCGACCTGCCCGCCCTATCCTTCACCGGGGCCGAGCCCACCTACCGTCGAGCGGCGATCCTGGCCGCGGCCTACCCCACCGGGGTGAGCAGCCCCTACTTCACCGACACCCGCGACTGGCTCATCGCCAGTGGCAGATTCCACGAGGTGGTCATCCTGGACGCCGGCAAGTGGACCCCCGCCCTGACCGACCTGCTCGCGTTCGACGGCGTCATCGTCTGGAGCAACGACCAGTTTGACGACCCGTTTACGCTCGGCAACGTGCTGGCCGACTACATCGACTCCGGCGGCGGGGTGGTCGTCGCCGTCTTCGCTAATGTCTCCGTGCGGTCGTACGGCTCGATCATGGGCCGTTTCCTGGACGAACAGTACTCCTGCATCCACTATCCGGGCGGCACGTTACCCGCCTTGATCGACCGACCGCGGCAAAGTCTCGGCGACCGATTCGACCCCCTGCATCCGGTACTCACCGGGGTGACCGAGTTCGACGGCGGCGACCGCAGTTTCCGCGTGCGGTCATCGTATCTGTCGCCCGGCGCATCCTTTGTCGCGGCGTGGAGCGACGGGGCACCATTGATCGCGGTTCGAGAGATCGGCGGTGTGCCGCGTGTCGACCTGGCTCTCTTCCCCTCATCAAGCCGAGTGAGCGGCGACTTCTGGCGGGCAACGACGGACGGCGGTCGCATCCTGGCCAACGCGCTGGCCTATGTCTGCTGGCATCACGGTGTCGCAACCACCTACGACATCTATTGGGGGACCGACAACCCGCCCTCGACCCTGGCGTGTCGGTCGGCCCTCGACGCGGCCTGTCCGATGCCTGAGCCGTTACGATACGACATGACCTACCATTGGCAGGTCGTGGCCCAAAACCACACGGGGCAAGCAGCCGGGCCGGTGTGGTCCTTCTCGACCCCGCCCGCAGCTGAGGCCGCGATCCAAGACAGCGTCGAGCCCGCCCTTGACCTGACCGTACCGTTCGGCGAAACCGCCCTGGGCACCACACGCACCGAGACCGTTACCCTCTGCAACCCGCACCCCTCGACCGATCTGATACTCGAAGGTGTCTCGGGAGAGTTCTGGACGCACTACGACCAAGAGTTCAACAGCGGCAGCGCCGAAGACTGGCTGCCCGCCGCGACGGGAACTTGGGAGGTCACCGAGGGCAACTACCACGCGCGGTCTGACAAAGCGAACGCACGGATCCAAAGCACCTATGTCGGCCAGCGATGGGCGGATGCGTGCGTGCGGGTCAAGACCCGGCGAATCGGCAGCCCCAACAACATGGCCGGCGTGGCCGTCCGGGCCTCAGACGACTTCAACTGGGCCACTTCCGCGGGATCAGCCTACATCGTGGCCATCAGCGGCACGGGCCGGTTCTACGTCGCCAGGCAATCACCCGGCGACCTTCTGTTCCTCGCCAACTGGCAGGCGTCGCCACATCTCAAGAGCCTCGTCGGCGTCAATGAGCTCGCCGTCAACTTCGCCGGCAGTCGCATTGAAGTCTACTTCAACGGCCTGCTGGCCTGGACGGGTACCGACGACACCCTGCCCCATGCCGGCCGCATCGCCCTGCTGGGCTTCAGCGATCTGCCCGAGAGCCGGCAAACCCGCCACTTCTTTGATGATCTGTACGTCAGCGGGCCATTGCCCGGAACCCACACGGAAGAGGATTTAGCCACTGGCATCCTTCCAACAGCTTTCGGTGGATCGACGGTTTCGGGTTCGCATGCGGTCTTGCCTCCGCAACCCATCACCCATGAAGCATCATCCGCCGATGCACGCGATGAATGCCCCCTGCCGTTCGAGTTCGCCACTTGGGAACTCGAGGCGCTGGCCGTCCAGGGAACCGTCGCCATGCCCGACCCATGTACAGGCTTCCGGCTCCCCGTCTTGCCGGATGGCCCGTGGACTCTGGGGCCAGGTGAGTGCGTCGAGCTGCCGGTGGTCTTCGAGCCCGTCGCCCAAGGGCTCGCCGAGTGCGGTCTGCGGCTGGAGGGTAACCTCGCGAACATGCCACAGGCAAAGGTGCGCTTACTCGGAACGGGCGGGCCCGGTTACCTGCAGGTCCTGCCCGCAGACCTGGGAATGGTATCCGGGCCGGAGGGCGGCCCGTTCGCGCCTGAGTGTGTGGCGTACCATCTGACCAACGACGGACCGATCGCCGTGAACTGGACCAGCGAGGTCAACGTCGGCTGGCTGAGTCTGGAATCCACAGCCGGCAGTCTCGGCCCCGGCGAGAGCATCGCGGTGGCCGTGTGCCTGAATCCCCAGGCAACCAGCCTCCCGCCGGGCGACCACCCGGCCGAGGTCGTGTTCCGCGACACCGATGCTCTGCTAAGCCATCCTCGCCCAATCACGCTGGCCGTCTGCGCGTTGCCGCCCCTGCCGCTGATGCCCGACCCACCCGACGGCGAGACCGATGTATCCCCTGAGCAGCCGCTGGCATGGAACGTCGGCGTGCCCGTGCCACAGACTTGCCACCCGTTCGGCACCGCCTCGATCAGCTACTCCGGCCGGGAACAGCTTCTCGCCAACGTCATCACCGTCAGCGAGCCGCAAACCCTGCACGAGTTCAAGGTGCAGCTCGATTTCACGGGCACCGCGGCGATCGAGTTCTTCGTCCTGGAGTCCGGCCCGGCACAGGAGCCGTTCGTGCCTGTGCTGACGAGCACGGTGCAAACGAGCGGGATTGGCAAGAGCCTCTACGGTTCGGGGACCATGCACATCCCGCTGCACCCGGACCGGGCGTACGCAGTGGGCGTTGCCTGGGGGCAGGAGCGTATCGGCTTTGGCCTCCAGCACCAGAGCTACCCCGCGGCTTGGCCGCTCGGCAGCGTGGCGGGCTACCTGTACGGCTCCGCGCAGGCCGTGCCCCTCGGGGCCGACGCTCGTTTCTGGAACGGCTCCGCACTGCCAATGACCCTGTGCGTGAACCCCGCCGGCCAAGTGCTCTACGACGTGTACCTCCGGCCGGCCGGGGCGGCGGAGTTTCGGGTCTGCGAAGGGGCTGGCGAGCCGGTGTGCAATGTGCCTGTGGCCCTCGACTTTGGCACCACCCACCATTGGACCGTCGTCGCCCGCAATGCCTGTGGTCAACAGGTCGGGCCGCAGTGGTCCTTCTCCACCGCCCCCTGCAGTGACGATCCGCCGACCGTGGTTCGCCCACCCGGCGGTGGCCCGGTCTTGAGGCTGTTGCACGGGCTCGCCGGTGCGTTTGACCAGGAGTTGGTCGCCGGGCCTGGCCAGCCATCCCCGATCGAGTGCCGCGTCGGTGGGCCGGCCTGGCTGCTGGTCCCCTTCACGCGACCGGTGCAAGCACCCGCCGGCCTCGTCCCCGGTGCCGTCCGACTGACCGACCCCGCGGGCCGGGAAGTGCCGATTGCCGGGCTCAGCCTCGAAGCCGACCAACTGACGGTCACACTCGCCGCCGCTCCCGCCGAGACGGTCACGGTGGCCTTTCCCGGGCTCGCGGACGCTCGCGACCCCACCTGCATGGTGCTGGACACGTTCTGCCTGCATTCCCTTGCCGGCGACGTCAACGCCGACGGGAAGGTCAACATCTTTGACCTCGTCACCGTTCGCAACGCCCTGGCGTATCCGGTGGATGCGGCTCGCTTCCGATGCGATGTCGCCGCCGACGGGGTCATCGACATCCTCGACCTCATGGCCATCCGCAGCTACCTGAACACCGGCATCTCCGCCTGCGAGCCGCCGATGTAGCCCGGCTTGCGGTCTCGGGCGGGGGGCATTAGACTCGTTGCCGTTGAAGTGGTGATGCGAGCCTACGAACGTGGCGCGCCCACGACGGGCGCCCTCCGAGTAGACCGGTCACCAGGCGTGGTGCGATACAGCTTCCCGTCCCGTTAAGGCAGCGAGGTGTTATGGACGTCTCCTTGGTCATGTTCAGGGACACCGGGGAACCGCGGGCCTTCCACCTGGACCCCGGGCAGACAACGATCGGGCGGCGCGAGGACTGCGACCTCAGGATCCCCCTCGGCGAAATCTCCCGCAAACACGCGGTCATCATCGTCGGCGACAAGCGGGTTACGGTCCGCGATCTGGGCAGCGCCAACGGCACATACGTCAATAACGTGCGGATCTCCGAGCAGGATCTCGAACCCGGCGACCACATCGTCCTGGGGCAAGTGGTCTTCACCATCCAGATCGACGGCAAGCCGGCCGACGTTCGCCCCGCACGCACACGCCTTGAAGCCAGGCTTCCCAAGGAAGAGCAGGCCCAGGTATTCCAGAAACGCAAGGACAGCCCTGCTGAAGACGAGGATGACTTGGACATCACCTTCGGCGAGGCCGACGATGACCCGATCAGCGCGCTGGAGGCCATGGCCAGCTCCGACGAAACCGCCCAGATCGACCTCGATGATTCGCAGTACAAGATCGACGACGACCAGCCGTAACAGCATCGTCTGGATGAAACCGCGACCGTAGCTGAGCCGCGACGACAGCGGAGCCGCGACCGTGAGGAAGCGGTTTGCAGGCCCACCGCTCCCTTACAGTCGCGGCTCTGCCACGGACTCGGCATGGAGAATCACGGCATGTCCACGAGAGAGCCGGCGGCGACGTTTGATGAACACCCTGACCGTTACGATGCGCTCATTGACTGGCCCCGTCGGTTGGATAACGAAACGCCCTTCTATCGCCGCCTGTTCGACGAGATCGGTGCTCGGCGGGTGCTGGATGCCGCGTGCGGGACGGGCCGCCATGCGGCCATGTTCCACGGCTGGGGCCTGGAGGTTGAAGGAGCGGACCTGAGTGCGGGCATGATCCGTCTGTGCCGCGAACGGCACGGTGCGCCGGCGGGCCTGCGGTGGGTCGAGCGATCGTTCACCGCGACGGTGGACCGGCCCGGCTACTTCGATGTGGCCCTGTGCGTGGGGAACTCGCTGGCCCTGATCGAGGACAGTGACCGGCCGGCCGATGGCTTGTCCCTTTTGACTGAGACCGCCGCCGCCCTGCTGGCCGCCGTCCGCCCTGGCGGAGCCTGCGTGGTCCAGGTGCTCAACCTGTGGCGGTTTGCGGAAGGCCCGACTGTGTGGCAGAAATGCGTGCGGACCCAGGTCGCGGACAGCCGACGCATTCTGCTCAAGAGCGTCCATCGGACCGGCTCGCGGGCACACATCGACTTCGTGGACCTGCGGCAGGATCCTTCAGACCCGCTGCCCGACCACTTCGACGCCACCACTTTTCGCGGCATCGAGGCCGCGGAGCTGACCGCCGCCTTTTGCGACGCCGGCGCCGAGGGCATCGCGTTGCTCGGCAACTACCAGGGCAAGCCTTACGACGCGGCAAGCAGCCCGGACCTGATCCTCACCTGCCGTCGATCCCCTGCTGAAACAGAGCTGACCTGTTGACGCGAACCCGTTGACGTTGACCGAACGAAGTCAACTTGTTGACGTTCCCCGGACCGAGTCAACTTGTTGACGTTCCCGGCGACGATGACAACCTTCTTGCAGAGGCAGGTGAGGCTCAAGACGCGGGATTCACGGCTTGTTGGGCGGGTTTTCGCCCGGATCCCTCTGCCGGGACTCTTCCGCGAAGCGGGCGTGTGCTCGGCGTCTGGCCTTGCGAAAACCTGTCAAGGTGTCGGCCGGCAATTCGCGGTTCACCGAAGGTTGCTTGCGGGTTTGATCCGGCGGGGATACCAGCTCGTCGTCGGGCAACACCTCAAGCTCGGTGACGCTTTGACCGGTTGGCTCAGGCAGGTTCAGCTCCGGCGAGCGAGCGGCATGGCTTTGGGTATCCAGGTTCTCGCGAACTTGGCGAGCCGATTCGCGCAGCGCGGCCGCGGACTGAGTGGCCGAAGCGACCGACGCCGATACAGGCGATACGAGGTAGTCGAGGATGGATCGCAGTGAGCGATAGCGAAGAGCCCAGCCGACGCACTCGGCGACGATGAGGGCGGCGAGGTAACCGGCGATTCCCGCCGACACCAGAATGCACACTCCCCACAGCATCGCCAGTAGCGCCAGCTCCACGTAAAGTGAAAGGGCCAGCGACGACACCAGTCGTCGAGCGGCTACATCGAGGATGAAAAGCGGCAGGACGAACCACGCGAGAATCAGATGCCAGATCGGCCGTCGAGACTCGACGGGCGGCAGGTCGGGGGCGAAGGGATCATCGGCAGAGTCGGTCAGCGAGCGGATCTTGCCGTCCGTTTTGTCGCTTACTTCGCGCAGCAGGGACAACGCGGCCCGAAGCTCACGGTACTCAGGCGAGTAGGGAACGCTCAGGCCGGTGCGGATGACCCGCGTCGCCTGCCCGTGGCCTCGAGCCAGGAGGCTGACGACGTAGTCACCGCTTTCATCCGCGTCGAACGAGGCCTCATAACGGCCCGCCCCCGTCTGCGTCAGGGTGATCGGCCTCGATTCGAACCGCGGCGTGACCAGGACACCGCCGATGGTCAACGCACTGGCGAACGAAGCGTCGCGCTCCAGTGCCTCGACGAGGATGCGGCCCGTGGTTCCGTCGGCCCGAGTGGCCACGTCGAAACCCTCCATGTCGGCATTGCCGGCCACCCACTCGATCGCGTGCCTCCAGAACCCACCGAACACGTCCCAGGCCAGCCATTCCTCGCCCCACCGGGGCCACCAACCGCTGGTGAAGGCGATGACCCTGCCCATCTGGTACTGCCAGTGAGCGAGGATGGGCAGGTCGCCCTCCGTGGGATGCACGAGTGCGACGATGGCGTCCGATTTGGGCTCGGTGCGAACATAGCCACCCAACCCGGGGAACGAGCCCGCCCCCGCCCTGAGAAGCGGGCTGACGCCGAGACTGCGGGGGATGAACGGCTCCTCCGAGACAAGGCGATTACGGAACACGCGGGTCTCGCGGAAGAAGATCTGCGGCAACAGGCGTGGATTGCGGACCGGATGGTAGACCCCCCCGCCGAGTTGGGCCATCCTGCGCAGGAGCGGATCGTTCGCGGCGTCGCCCACCCCGATCGTCGAGAGGGTGATGCCGGAGCGGAACATCCTTTCCACCAGCGTCTCGAACGGGGCGGGCTGCATTTGGCCGTCGGTCAGGAGGAGGACGTGCTTCGCCGATGCCGCCTGCCCGATCTCATCGAGAGCCTTGGCCGCCGCCCCGATCGCCGGGTAGGAATCCGTCCCGCCGCGGGGTGCAATGCTCTTGACCTGCTTGGCGATGGCCTGGGAATCGGTGTTGCGCTGCAGGGGGACAATCCAGTTGGAGACCGAATCGAACGCGATCAACCCGACGTAGTCCTGCGACAGGAGCGTTCTCAGGGCAGCGGCGGCGGCATTGTTTGCCACCTGTTGCTGGCTCAGCGACGTTCCGCCGACGGGCGCTGCCATCGAGCCGGAGCGGTCGAGCACGATGACCAGGGCGGCCACGGGTATCTGGCGGGTGCTGGGGATCTGAAAGGCGACGGGGCTCACCTCTTCGATGGGTTTGCCCGCCCACCCTCCGGCGCCGAACGCCTCGTTGCCGCCGAGCAAAATCAGCCCGCCGCCGAGGTTGCGGACGTAGCTCGCCAAGGCCTGGTGCTGCTCGTCCGTGAAGCTGTCGGCGGACACGTTGCTCAGGATGACCGCACCGTAGGACTGGAGGGCAAGGAGATCGATGGCGACCTGGTCCGCGCCGTGGTAGACGACCTCGACGTGCTCGCGTTGGAGCGCGTCCACCAATGGCTGATCGTCGATCGAGCCCGGCGCCCCCAACACGAGCACGCGGTTCCTGCTTTCGACGATCGTGAAGGCGGTCGCACGGTTGTTCTCAGGGATCGTGTCGCGTGAACCCTCCGCCGCGGTGATTCGGGCCTCAAAACGATGAACGCCCGCCTCGGACAGCTCAACCGGGATGGTTGCCACGTCCGCCTGCATGCCGCCGCGGAGCTCGATGAGCGACTCGCTGAGCGTGACGGGCGTGTTGTTGTGATAGAGGGTCAACTTGGCGCGTGCGGGCTGGAGACTACGGGCCACGATCCGCAGTTCGATCCGACTGTCCGGGCTCGCGTGCCTGGGCGCGGACAGCCGGTCCAACAGGATCTCGTCATCGGCTCGGTACTCCAGCGGCACGACATCCACGGCGACACCGCTGGCACTGGCGATCTCGATCTCGCGAAGCACATCGCCCTGGTTCTCGTTGCCGTCGGTGAGCACGACCAAGCGCCTGGCGGTATCACCCGGGAACAGGGCCAGTGCAAGCCGTACCGCGCCCGCCAGGTCGGTGCGATCCGGCTCGGCGGCCATGCTGAAGGAAGGAGTATCGGCAAGAAGCCCCCGCGGGGCATGATCGACGTCGGCCCGGCCGTCGAAGCTGACAATGCCGACGCGATCCGCGGGTCGGGCCTTCGCCGCGACACGCTGCACGTACGCCTGAGCCTGGCCTCGCAGGTCGTCGGGGATACTCCGCGAGCGATCCAGGGCGAAGATCACAGTCACGCCGTCGGTCCGAAGAACGCGTTGCGGGCCGGCCAGAGTCACGATCAACGCGGCAAGCACCGCACACCGGATCGCCGTCAACACTGTCCAGCGGCGCATGCCAAGACTGGTTCGAGACCACAGGGTACCCACAACGAGGATGGGCAGCGCGACAAGAGCCCACAGCCATTCTGGATCCGAGAACGTCAGCACGGCTGTGTATCATAACCCGTCTGGCGGCGCCAACCATACCGTACTGGGTATCCCTCTCCATGAGGCGAAGCGGACACAATCGGCGGGTTGCTGATTCCCTGCGCATCAAGTCGCCCTGCTAGCCGGACCGTCAACCTGCTCGCCGGGACGCTCTTGTTGGGTTCCGCGAGACGACCAGAGACTCGGCAATCTGATCGCGGAAGGCCCGCCAGCGACAAACGCCGAGGTTCTTGTGCTGACCTTCTCCAGGTGGTCGATCAGTCTGGGGAAAGCCTCGGCAGCGCAACTCCCCTGCCCAGGGTCATGAGTGGTTGGCGTCATCCGGAATGAGGTAGCTTTCAAGGCAACTCGCACCGCTGCGGTGCTATTCGAATGAGCGAGGTTGGCTGTATCCTGGTTTGAGCGCCGTCCGGTATCGAGACGGACCGTGCAAGCCTCTGGCGTAATCAGCCGTGGCGTGGTAACAGTACCATTCGGACAGGCGGCAGGCGCAGGCCGTCGGGTCAGGATAACACCCATGGCAGTCGAACAACCTTACCGCCTTTTCGTCCAGGCCGTCAGCCGCCCGGAGGGCTTCCTGGCCGGCACGTTCGCCGGCCTCATCCTCGTCGGTACCCTGCTGCTCAGCTTGCCGATCGCTCATACCGCCCCCGAGGTCGGCTTCCTCGACACCCTGTTCACCGCCACCTCGGCGGTCTGCGTCACCGGGCTTGTCGTCCTGGATACCGCCAAGGACTACACCCTGTTCGGGCAAACCGTCATTCTCGTTCTGATCCAGCTCGGCGGCCTGGGGATCATGACTTTCGCCGCTCTCGCCCGGCAGTTCGCGGGACGGCGAATCTCTCTGCGATCTCAGGTCGCGTTGTGTGACGTGTTCTATCAGAAGAATGCCGCGGTGCAGTTTCGTAGTAACCTCCGCTGGATCGTCCTCCTGACACTCACCATCGAGACGATCGGTGCCTTACTCCTTCTGCTGGGCCTGCCGGACGAGCTTGGCGGAGACCGTGCCGTTTTCACCGCCGTCTTCCACGCGGTGTCCGCCTTCTGCAATGCGGGCTTCTCGACGCTCGATGACAGCCTTGTCGGCGTGCGTCACTGCCCGGGCTTCATGGCCACCATCGCAAGCCTGATCATCCTCGGCGGGTTGGGCCATACGGTCATCATCGAGGGCGCGACGCGAATCATCCGGAAGCTCCGCGGCCGGCAGTCTCCGGTTCTCTGGTCGCTGCATACCCGCGTGGTGGTTCTGACCAGCAGTTCGCTGATCGTCATCGGGGCGGTGGTCATCGCGGTGTTGGGGCTCGGCCCGGATAGCGGAAGCCAACCCGTTGCGGCCCTGAATGCCGTGTTCCAGTCCATCACCGCCCGCACGGCGGGCTTTAACAGCATTTCGATCGGCGCGCTGCCGACCTCGTCGCTTCTGTGGATGGTGCTGTTGATGTACATCGGCGGGTCGCCCGGCTCGTGCGCGGGCGGGATCAAGACGACCTCACTGGCGGTGTGGGTGGCTCGACTCAAGGCCCGCCTCCAGCATCACGAGGACGTGACTATTCGCGGGCGGCGCGTGCCCGCGGACCTCGTGCGGCGAACAGGGCTGCTGCTCGGCGTCGCCAGCCTGTACAATCTGATCGGCGTGATGGTGCTCTCGGTGACGGAGATGGGGCGGCCGGACTGCCGGCTCGAGGATATCCTGTTCGAGCAGATCTCGGCGTTCAGCACGGTCGGACTATCCACCGGCCTGACGCCACTGCTCACCACCGCGGGCAAGGCATGGATCATTCTCACGATGTTCGTCGGCCGCCTGGGGCCGCTGACGGTGGCGATGATCGTGATCGAACCGAGAACCTCGACGGTCCGGCTCCCGGAAGAGCCAATCATGATCGGGTAGGGTCAGACGATGAGAAAGCAGGTCTGTGTCATCGGGCTTGGGCAATTTGGACGCCATCTGGCCACCACCCTCGCGCGGCTGGATTGCGACGTGCTGGCAATCGATCTGGATGAAGCCGCCGTGCGGCGCATCCAAGACGACGTGCAGCAGGCGGTGATCACGGATGCGCGCAACTTGGAGGCCCTCAAATCGGTGGTCAGTGCGGACATCGACGAGGCCATCGTCAGCCTGGGGGAGAGCCTCGAGGCCAGCATTCTGTGCACCTTGCACCTGAAGACCATCGGGGTGGAGCGTATTCGGGCGAAGGCGTCAGGCGAAGACCACGCGGCCATTCTGAAGGCCGTCGGGGCGACGGACGTCATCTTTCCGGAACGCGAGACCGCGGAGCGCATGGCCCAGCGCATCGTGCAGCCCGATCTGCTGGACTATCTGCCCCTCTCGCCGGCTTACCGGGTGGTCGAAATCTCCACGCCGGGCTCGTTCACCGGCAAGACCTTGGCGCAACTGCATCTGCGCAAGCTGTGCCATATCCTGGTCGTGGCCATCAAACGTGCCGAAAACCCGGACTTGGAGTTCCTGCCCGCAGCTGATTCCGTACTACCGGCTGGCAGCAACCTGGTGGTCATCGGGCAGGATGAGGACATCGAGAGACTCCGAGGAGTCGAGTGACCGTCTGACAAGGAGGACCGACGCTCAATCATGGGAACCCAACAGCGACCGCAACTGACCGCCCGCAGGGCGGATCGTTACGTGCTCTATACGGATTCGGTGCAATCGACGGACGCGGAGATCGCGTTCTTCCGGCGGGTCTATCGGGCGGAGAACGGTCGGCCGCCGCTTGTGCTGCGCGAGGATTTCTGCGGTACGGCGGCCATCTCCTGCGACTGGGTGCGTCGCGGGCCGGCCAACCGGGCCATCGGCGTCGATCTCGATGACGAGCCGCTGCGATGGGGTCGCGAGCACTACCTCGCCCAGCTCCGCCCGGACCAGGCCAAACGCGTCCGGCTGATCAAGGGCAACGTGCTTTCCGTCCGTACCGAGCGGGTTGATGTCATCGCCGCCCTCAATTTCTCGTTCTGCGTATTCAAGGAGCGAGCGACCTTGATGCGTTACTTGACCCGCTGTCGGGCGGCCATCAAGCCCGGGGGCATCATGGTCATGGACATCTACGGCGGGCCCGATTCCCAGAAACCTGGCCGCGAGAAGACGCGGTTCAAGGGATTCACCTACGTATGGGACCAAGCGGCGTACAATCCGATCACCAACGAGGCCTTAAACCACATTCACTTTCTGTTCCCCGACGGGACGCGGATGAACAAGGCGTTCACCTACGACTGGCGCCTGTGGACGCCGGCCGAGCTGTCCGAGGCCCTGCGCGAGGTGGGGTTCAAGGACGTGCGCGTCTACTGGGAAGGAACAGGTGCTGACGGCAAAGGCAACGGCGCTTTCCGCCCCTGCCAACGCCCCAAGGTCGAGCAAGCCTGGATTGCCTACATCGTCGGCCTCGCCTGAGCGAAAAATGGTGTCAGGATGATTTTTTCGGGAGGATGCAAGCCAATGGCTTGCATCCTCCCGAAAAAATCATCCTGACACGAATGGTACTGCCGTGCGGAAGTTGCGTTCCGCGGGGCGGTTACGTTTTTCCGATTTCTTGGCGCAGCTCTTGTCGGGGCTTTTTCATGAGCGGATAGCGGTGACGCCGT
>JAAYDF010000165.1 GCA_012729395.1 Phycisphaerae bacterium | reverse complement strand
GCGGAAGCGCACGCGAAAATCGGCCGCTCCAAGTCGGCAAAACCTGTGCCGGGTGCTTACGGGCGAGCGGCGTCAGGGTTATACTTGCCAGCCGCTGGGACAGAATCCCGGCCGCGATCAAAGGACATCCGACCGCATGGCAGATGAAACACCCATTCTGCGGTTTGAGGGCATCTCGAAGCGGTTCGCGGCGGTGACGGCGTTGAGCACGGTCAGCTTCGCGATCCGGGAGGGCGAGTGTCACGCCTTGGTGGGCGAAAACGGCGCGGGCAAATCCACGCTTGGCAAGATCGTAGCCGGCATCCATCAGCCCAGTTCGGGGGTGATGTACCTTCGGGGTGAGCCAGTGCGGCTGAACTCACCGCTTGAGGCGGTGCGGGCGGGGATCGGCATGGTGCACCAGGAGTTGTGCTTCTGCCCGAACCTGACGGTGGCGGAGAACTTGTGCCTGGGCCATTTGCCGGGCCGGTGGGGCTTCCTGGATCGCCGGGAAATGCGGTTGCGGGCTCGGGGCATGCTGGCGGAGATCGGGGCGGAGATCGACGTGGATACGCCCATTGCGGCCCTATCGACCGGGCAGGAGCAGATGGTGCAAATCGCCGGGGCGGTGGGCACAGGGGCCCGGATCATCGTGATGGACGAGCCGACCAGCTCGCTGGCTTCGGGCGAAGCCCAACGGTTGTTCGAGCTCATAGACCGGCTCAAAGCCCGTGGGGCCACGTTGATTTACGTTTCGCATCGTCTGGAGGAGATTTTCCGGCTGTGCGAATCGGTGACGGTGCTGCGGGACGGTCAACACATCGAGACCTGCCCGATCGGCGAGTTGAGCATGGAGCGGATCGTGCAGTTGATGATCGGCCGATCGGTCACGGATTACTTTCCCGAACACTTGGGCGGCTCGCCTGGGGACGAGCTTCTGCGGGTCGAGGGCCTGACCTCTGCGGGCCGATTCCACGACGTGTCATTCACGGTACATGCGGGCGAGGTGGTGGGCTTGGCGGGCTTGGTGGGCGCGGGCCGCAGCGAGATCGCCCAGGCCATCTTCGGGCTCGACCCGCACGTCACGGGTCGGGTCTTCGTGCACGGTCGGGAGGTGGCTATTCGCTCGCCGCGTCAGGCGATGGATCTGGGCATCGGTTTCCTGCCGGAGGACCGCAAGACTCAGGGGCTGGTTCTGTCGATGGGCGGGCGGGCGAATTTGACGCTGCCGATTCTGAACCGACTGAGCCGGATGGGGTTTGTGCGGACGGGCCCGGAGCGGGCACTGACGAAGCGGTACTTTGAGCGGCTGCGGGTTCGGACACCGCACATGGACGCGGAGGTGTGGTCGTTGTCGGGCGGCAACCAACAGAAGATCGCGATGGCCAAGTGGCTGGCCAGCGAGAGCCGCGTTCTGCTGATCGACGAGCCGACGCGAGGGGTGGATGTGGGGGCGAAGGCGGAGATCCACGCGTTGATCGACGATCTGGCCCGGGAAGGGGCGGCGGTGCTGCTTATCTCTTCGGAGTTGCCGGAAGTGCTGAATCTGAGCACGCGCTTGATCGTGTTGCGTGAGGGTCGACAGATGGGCGAGTTGCGGCGTAGCGAGGCAAGCCAGGAGGCGCTGATGCGGCTGATGGCGGGCGTGGTGAAGCGTGAGGCGGGGTGACGGCGTCGCGACTAGGAGCGGCGACGGTCATCGTGGAGAGGCAAGCCGGCAGTGGAGATGAAACCCCGACGCACGACGATGGAGCGTTTACGGACGCGTCTCGGGTGCGCGGGCCTGTTGGTGCTCATCGCGATCGCGGGCGGATGCGGCACCGCGACGCGCGAGCCGGGCGCATCAGGGCAGATGGAGCGCAGCGGCGAGACCCCGCGGACGGCGCAGGAGGCAGCGACCACCTCACCCGCCGACGCGGCATCGGAACCGATCGCGAAGTTGCGGACTCCCAGCGCTGGGCAGGTCTCGGTGCGGCTCGGCGGGCGGGAGGTTCTGCAGATCCGGGCGGCCTTCGGTCGGCTGAACCACCAGCCGGTCACATATATGTTCAGCGACCCGCCGGCCGCCACTCAGCCTGAGGCCGGCGATGAAGTCGTCCACACCTTGCGGGCCAACTCCCCTGCCGACCTGAAGCTCACCTGCAGAATTGTGTATGACCCGCCGGGCGACCGGGTGCGCATTATCTTATCCTCCGAAAGCCCCCTTCCAGAGGTCAACCTGCTGACCCATACGCCGGAGCCCATGCTGCCCGTGCGCTTTCACCGTTCGGGCAAGGAGCGAATCATCCACTCTGTTCTGGGGATGACGGCCCGGGGCCTGATGGACGGTTTGTACGACGCGCGGCGGGATGAGGCTCTCAGCGTCGAGGGTGACGTGACCTACCAGCCGATGGAGCACGGCACGGTGATTCTGGTGGCGTCGCGGCCGGACGGTCAAGCGACACGCACCGTGCTGACGCTGACGCATCACCCGCGTTTTCTTGAATCCACACTGGGGTCATCCGGCGAATCGGGCTACGGGTGGCCGGCGGGCGCGGCGACGGCGGGTTGGACGACCTGTGCTTCGACGAAGCCGGTGAATGCCGACACGGTCATCCGTGATATCGCGTGGGCCGGGGCGAATTTGGCGAGGCCAGGTCTGCGCGTGGTGCAAACGGATGCGTTCTCCGCCGCCCTGGCCGACGCCGCTGCATTGGCAAGGCTGACCGTGCAACCCTGCCCGCCGCCGGTAGAGCCCGACCCGGACTCCCCGCCGCCCTCACCATCAGGCCCCAGCATCACCCAGCAGTTCGAGCGGAGCGTATCCACCCTGTTCCGTGAATACTGGGCCCACGGCATCATCGGCCGGCGCGAGTTGAATCCTCTGTGGGTTGGCGAACGGTTGCCGCTGCCTCAGGCGCGGTTATGGGCAAGCCTGGCGGGGCTCGGCGGCTGCGGCCTGATGATCGCCGACCGGCTGGACGTGCTGCCTAGCGAGCGTGTAGAGATCCTCGCCCGCGTCCTGCCGCCGGCGCCGGTGCGGGCGGTCGACCTGTTCGAGCATGGGCTGCCGAGCCTGTGGAGCCTCAAGATCGCGGCCCGTTTTGCCCAGTGGGACGTGCTGGGCGTGTTCAACTGGTCGTCGCAGCCTGTGCGGCAGGAGGTGTGGCTCGACCGTCTGCACCTCGACTTGGACACGCACGATCAGTTCGCGGTCTACGATGTATGGGAGGAGTACCTGGTGGCGGTCGCGCAGCGGAAGTTCGAGGTCGACGTAGAGCCGCGGGCCTGCCGTGTGCTGGCGATCGTTCCCCTTCAGCCGCACGAACCGACGCTGCTGGGAAGCAATCGGCACATCACCTGCGGCGCGCTCGATCTGGCCGACGTGTACTACAACCGCGAGACAGCGACGCTGCACGGGCGGAGCGAGGTGACCGGCCATCGGCCATACGAGTTGCGGGTTTTCCTCCCGCAGGGCGAGGATGGACTGGAGATCGACCGGGTCGAGGCGGATGACTTGCCGGTGCAGGTCCGACGGCACGGCCCGATCGGTTGCGTTGTGCTGCACAGTCCTGAGACGCGATGGGTGGACTGGAAGATACTGTTCCGCACGGTGGCGGTGCAAAGTCCGTTGCCCAGCCCGCCCGCACGTCTGAAGGCTCGTCAGACAACGCGTGGCGTGCTGCTGACTTGGAACGCAACCGACGATCGGGCGTCGCGATACCGGATATACCGCGACGGTCAGTCGATCGGCGAATGCGACCGCCCGCCGTTCCACGATCACAGCGTGCGCTATGACACGACGTGTATATACCGTGTGTCGGGCGTCGATTGGGCGGGGAACGAATCCGAGCTCTCGACCGGACTGCCCTATCGGACCCCGGTGCCGGCCAGCACCAACTTGACGCAGCTTGTGCCCTTGTCAGCTCGGCAGGACGCGTTTGCCTTGGGCACAAACCAGGGCGTGAGTGGTCGGCCGTTGCGAGTCGCCGGCCGGCGATATCGCCTTGGGTTGGGCACGCATGCCAACGCCAGCATCCGGTACTTTCTTGGGGAAGGCTACGCCAGGTTCAGTGGTGAAGTGGGGATTGACGACGGAACCGAGGGGGCAGGCTCGGCCATTTTCCGGATCCTCGGAGATGGCCGTGAGCTTTTCGCCAGCAAGGTCAAGCGAGGCGGCGAGCGAGCCGGGCCTTTCAACGTGTCTGTGGCGGGCGTGATGGTGCTCGACTTGGTGGTCGAAGACGCGGGCGACGGGACGGAGGGCGACCACGCGAACTGGGGGAACCCCTACCTGCGCACGGCCCCACGGCGAGGAACGCGTCCGGGGCCAGCCACAAGGCCGGCGAGCACACAGCCGGGCGAGCAGTAGTCTTCAGACTCAGGCGGCCAGGCAATCGCAAGACGGTGCGGGAGGGAGTGGAATTACGCTCTGGTGCGTGGGTATGATTGGGCAAAGGGGTAACGAAGCGTGCGTCAGGCAAGCAACCATTCAGAAACGAGCAAAGAGCCGACCGATTATCGGGCTGCGTTGTCTCGCGGCTACCGAATCGTCGGGGCATTGCTCGTCTGCTGCATGCTGACGGGCTGTGGCCAAGTGGGCACGCTGCCGGTGGCGGAGGAGGCCGCGGACTTCGACAGCGATGTCCTGGCCGTCGGGCTGCAGGAGAACCTCCCCACTGTCACCGGCGAGCCCTGCCTCCAGGTCGGCCTGCCTCGAACAACCACACACCAGGAGCTGTTCGAAGAACTGAATCGATATCGGGCCGAGCGCGGGCTCGCCCCGCTCGTCTACTCCGCGGTGCTGGAACAGACGATCGACGCCCACGTAACCGACATGTGGCAACGGGACTTCTTCAGCCACATCAATCCTGACGGGGAGAACCCCGGCGACCGGGCCATGCGGTTCGGCTTCTGCCATGGTTACGTCGGGGAGAACCTCGCAGCCGGGCAGAAGACCGTCCAGCTTGCGATGCAGGCATGGAAAGACAGTCCCAGTCACGACACGAACATGCTCGAGTCCGGTTATGTGTACGTTGGCATCGGGTTCTTCGTCGACCCCACGGGCCGGCGTTATTGGGGCCAGACCTTCGCGTACGAGTTGCCGTAGCGTCAGTGTTCCGCTGGCAGCCCTTCTTCTTCAACCAATCTTCCCGCCTCGACCGTGTCCTCAGGCGGAATCTGCTTGTCGCGATCGAGGTACCCCATCGCGATGAAGACTCCGGCCATGAGCAGATAGCCGACG
The DNA here is from genome assembly GCA_012729395.1 of Phycisphaerae bacterium. Classification (GTDB taxonomy): domain Bacteria; phylum Planctomycetota; class Phycisphaerae; order UBA1845; family PWPN01; genus JAAYDF01. The sequence continues at coordinate 15,187 of JAAYDF010000165.1, read as the reverse complement.
ACCAGCGGATAGGCATTGTAGGTGTAGGCCCCGGGCATGGTTTCGGTCCCGATCAACCAGTAATCGACGACGTTGCCGCTGAGCTGGTAGGCGTGCATCAGCCCGAGGAAGGTGAACACCGCGGCGGCCAGAGACCAGCCGGCGGCGGCGAAGAAACGGCGATCGATGAGGAAGGCGGATACCGCGGCAATGATCATGCAAGTGAAGATATATCCTCGCTCCAGGATGTGGAGGCCGTGGATAAGGAATCCGTTCACGCTGGCGCCGCGTCCGAGCAAGGAGTGCGACGATTCGAGCAAGTCCTGCATGGTGGCCGCGACAGGGCGTTGTGGCTCGGTGTCGGGCGAGAGGCGCGGCTGGGTGGTTGCGGGCTGGGTCTTCGCGACCACGGCCCGCGAGGTGGTGGCCGGGGCCAACCCAGGCGGTTCGCTCGGGAGCGACCCGAGATCCGCGGAAGCGGGCCAACCGGCCACGGGCACGGAGCGCAATGAGTAATTGATCGGATTGCGGTTGGCCTCGACAAACGCCCCGGTTACGAGGGTCGCGCCCCAAGCGGCGATCGCGGGGAACAGCCCGATGGCGGCCGCCGGTGCGTGGCGAACGGGCGAGGTCTGGAACGCCTGGGCGGTGATGACCACGCCGATCCAGAGGACGATCGCGATGCCGGCCTCGAGCGGCACGGCCTTGCTGATGAGGGTGACCGTCCCGGTCAGGCAGATGGCGGTCATGAACAGGCCGTTGAGCGTTGAGTAGCCCGCGCGGGCCCCGAGGGCCTTCCAGCCGGGATGCCCGATGTAGATCGTCGTTGGAAAGCAGCTTCCGAACAGGGCAGCGGCAAGGGAGCCCAAGCCGTTGACCGCCAGCGAGGGCCCGGTGGCGAATACATCGCCTCCCGCCTCGGCGGATTCGATGTTCTGCAGGCTGCCGATGACGTTGAACAAGCCCATGGGGATGATCACCGACAGCAGGACGAGGATCTGCTTGGGATCCTGCGTGAGCGCGGCCCAGATAGCCCCGCCGGCCCACTGCGGGAGGTAGCGATCCTTGCCCGCCCAGGCCTCGCGGACCGCTTGGGCGTCCATGGGCACGTCCGTCGTGATGCCGATCATCGGCAACAGCCAAGCCAATCCCGTACCCACCGCCAGCGCGACCAGTCCGCCGGGGAGCCCAAGCGGAAACCGTGATCGGGCAAAGAAGATCAGCAATACGATCGCCAACGGGGCCATGGCGACCAACGGGCGCTGCCAGATCTGCAGGGCGAACATCATCGAGATGAAGGTGATGGCGATGCCCGCCAGGGTGCTCAACAGAGCGGCCCGTGGGGTATTGCGGCGGATGCGCTCCGCGATGAAGGCCCCGGAGAACTCGATAAGGCCGCTGCCGAAACAGGCGATGAGACCCATCTGCCAGGCGAGTTGTGCGTTGCCGGTGCGTTGGTAGGTCGGCATCATGACGAAGAAGACGTAGACCAGCACGGACGGAGTGTTGATGCCGTAGGGCAGAGCGGTCACGTCGGAGCGGCCCTCGCGCCGGGCCACCCAGTGGGCCTGCAAGGCATAGAAGATGTTGCCAATCAGCAGCGAGACGGCCACGCCCGGCATGATGCAGCCGGTGACGAGGTAGGCGTTGGCTCCGCTCATACCGCAGAACACTCCACAGAGGCTGATGATCATCAGCATCTGCACGAGGTTATCGATCGCCAAGCCGAAGAAGCCGTCCAGATCGCGTTTGACGAAGATGGGATATCGGGCCATGGGGCATCAACTCCGCAGCGACAACCGCTCAGCCGAGAATCGGTTCGTCGGCCGAGGATCCGGCCCGGCCGGCATTGTGTCATGGCCCGCGTTGGGGGCCGGCGCTATGCTATGGCCCAGCCGCCGAGGCGGCAAGATGAGCAGCAGGCCTGGACAGCGTACAAACCGGCGGCTATCGCCCCGGGCTCGGCGTGGCGGCAAGAACGCCCAGCTTTGACAGCCGGCGAGATCGGCCTTAGGATTGCGGCGGTTGAGGAACGAACTTGGTCCCCCGACCCCAAAGGCGCTGCCTTGCTTGCCGTCGCGATCATCCCTGCCCGGTACGGCTCTACACGATTCCCCGGGAAGCCCCTCGCCGCAGAGACCGGCAAGCCGCTGATCCAGCATGTGTATGAGAACGTGGCCCGGGCTCACCGACTCAGCCGGGTCATCGTCGCGACGGACGACGAACGAATCGCGGCGGCGGTGCGGGGCTTCGGCGGAGAAGTGGCCATGACCCGCGGTGACCATGCCACCGGCACAGACCGGGTGGCTGAGGCCGCGGCAGGCCTGACCGCCGATCTCATCGTCAACGTGCAGGGCGACGAGCCGGAGATGGAGCCCGAGGCGATCGACGCCTTGGTCGAGATGATGGCGTCGCGCCCTGAGGCGGTCATGGGCTCGCTGGCTTGCCGGTTCACGCGGGCAGAGGATCTCAGCAACCCCGCTTGCGTCAAGGTGGTGCTCGACGCTGCCGGCGATGCCCTGTACTTCAGCCGCAGCCTGATTCCCTACCCGCGGGATGCCGGCGGGCAGGTCTCGGATCCCGGCCAATGGCTGCTGCACCTGGGCATTTACGCGTACCGGCCGGCGTTCCTGGCTGAGTTAACCCGCACACCGCCGACGGACCTGGAGCGTATCGAGCAGCTCGAGCAGTTGCGTGTGCTGTACATGGGGCGACGCATCGCCATCGCGGTGGTCGACCGCTCCAGCACCGGCATCGACACACCGGAACAATACGCGGCCTTCGTCGCCCGATGCCGCCAACAGACCACCAACAAGGGGATTCCATACCATGACCTCTGAGAACGTGCTGAATACGCTGGCGTACGCGTCGGACGAGACGGAGTTCTACGCGCCGATGCCGGCGGGCTACAAGCCCGGCAAGACCAAATACGTTTTCGTGTTCGGCACGGTGATGAGCGGACTGGGCAAGGGCATTTTTTCGAGCTCGCTGGCCAAGTGCCTCAAAGACCGCGGGCTGACCGTCGCCCCGATCAAGCTCGAGGGCTATCTGAACCTTGACTCGGGCACGCTCAATCCCTACCGCCACGGCGAGGTCTTCGTCCTCGACGACGGGATGGAGACGGACATGGACCTGGGCACGTACGAGCGCATGCTTGACCAGGATCTGAGCCAGCTGAACTTCGCGACCAGCGGACAAATCTTCCGGCGGGTACTGGACAAGGAGCGCAAGGGCAGCTACCTGGGCCGTGACGTGCAGATGATCCCGCACGTGACCGGCGAGGTGAAGATCAAGTTGCGCGAGTTGGCCGTGGCCAGCGACGCGGACGTAGTCTTCGTGGAAATCGGGGGCACGGTCGGCGACGTGGAGAACGCCTACTACATCGAAGCGACGCGGGAGATGGCCTTCGAGGAGGGGCCGGACTCGTGCGCGTTCGTGGCTCTGACGTACATCATCTCGCCGCCGAAGCTCGGCGAGCAGAAATCCAAAGCGGCCCAGTTGGGCATCCGCGGCCTACTGGCGACGGGCATCCAACCGCACATCATCGCCTGCCGAGCCCAGGAGCCGGTGACCCGCAAGGTGCTCGAGAAGATCGCCCTGTACAGCAACGTGCCCATCGACCGGCTGTTCTCGATGCACGACTGCGACAGCATTTACGTCATTCCGGACATGCTGCGCGGGGCGGGCCTGGACGACCAAGTGATCGACATTCTGCGAATCCAGGATCGCTGCCACGCCGAGACGGGAATACACGCCCGCGAGGCCTGGCAGGGCTTCATCGGGCGGCTCAAATCGGCGACGCGGCAGGTGCGGATCGGGATCATCGGGAAGTACACCTCGGTGCGCGACAGCTACGCGAGCATTCTGCACGCACTGGAGCATGCGGGCACGGCTCTGGGCGCCCGCGTGCAAGTCGAGTGGATCGACACGACGGATGTCACCGACGAGCGGGCCGACGAGGCCCTGGCCGGCCTGGACGGCATCATTGTGCCCGGCGGGTTCGGCGTGCGCGGGGCGGAGGGCAAGATCGCCTGCATCCGCCATGCCCGCGAGAACCGGATACCCTACCTCGGTATCTGCTACGGATTTCAGATGGCGGTCGTCGAGTTCGCCCGCAATGTTTGCGGATTGCAGGATGCCAGCAGCACAGAGCTCGATCCCGACACGCCCCATCCGGTCATCGACATTCTGCCCGAGCAGAAGCAGATCGAGGGCCTCGGCGGAAACATGCGTCTTGGAGGGCGCGACGTGCAGGTCCGGCCGAACACGCTGGCGGCCCGGCTGTTCAACAACGCACCGGAGATCAGGCTTCGCTTCCGGCATCGCTACGAGGTCGAGCCGGCATACATCGAGCGGATCGAGTCCGCGGGTATGATCTTCTCCGGCAAAGCGCCGGACTACCCGATCATGCAGATTCTGGAATTGCCGACGGACGTGCACCCGTACTTCGTCGGAACTCAGGCCCACCCGGAGCTGCAAAGCCGGCCATTGCGTCCTCAGCCGTTGTTTCTCGGCTTGGTCCGAGCCGCCGTCCAGCGGGCCGAGCAGCGTGTCCTTGCTTCGACCGGGCAAGGGGCATCCTTGTAGCTCCGCGACCCCATTCTGCCACAGCCGCTACGTGGGATTCAGGAGTGGCTGCACAGTAGCTCGCGAGAACGCCCCAAAAGGTGCGGTCGCCGACTGTTGAACCAAAGACCGAACGCGGCTGAGCCTGGGTGTTGACGCTGTGTGACGCGGAGGATGCGTGCGCAATAAAATCTGCGCTAGGCCCGGCGTGCACGCCGGGTCAGCGGGGTGCCCAACGGAGGCGTGACCCCGGTTCACCGGGCTTCTCGAAGGGCGGATTGAGCCATGGCGGATCAGGTGATAACGCAGTCTGAATGAGATGATGCCGCATTGGGTCAACCCCTGCATCGAGAACTCCGCCGAGGCGGACTGGGGGCCACCAGGGGGCCGTGTTGGACCCGGCATGAATGCCGGGCCTAGCGCGGATGTGGGAAGGTACGGTTTCCTTCAAGGGGCGGCGCCGCGGTTCCGGGGACCGCCGAGAAGTGCGTAAGAGGCGACTGTGCAATCAAAACCGACTCCGGCTTAGGCATCGGGCGGCGAACCCAGCCCTCAAGCTGCAGACGACTCAACGGCCTCAACATCCGCGGGACACCACGGGAACGCTATAATGCCGCACCACCAAGGGGCCGCACTCGTTGCGCTCCCGGTGAGCACGACCAGCCGCTGGGCATGCCGACCGTGATGCGACGATCCCAGCGGCCGGTCTGTTCTTTGATTGGAGACCAGGTATGAAGCGACGGTTGGTTATCCGGCTGCTCACGGTCGTGTTGAGTGCCGGGCTGGTGACCGGGCTGGGAGGCTGTGGCTGCAACGAGCTTGGGTATGTGACTTCAGCCGCTCTGGGGGAGCTCGATCTGCTGCTCTCGGCGGTGCCCATCGAGCAAGGGCTTGATGATCCGACACTCGATGACGAAGCACGCGAGAAGCTGCAGTTGGTCCTCTTGGCGCGGGATTACGCCGAGGAGGTCATCGGCCTCAACGTCGGCAACAGCTATCGCACCTTCGTGAACCTGCATGGCGAGCCACTGGCCTGGAATCTGTCCGCTTCGCGAAAGGATGCCATCGAGGCCTATTATTGGCGTCTACCGGTCGTCGGCCCGATCAGCTACCTGGGCTACTTCGAGTTCGACCAAGTCGAGGCGGAGCGCGACCGGCTGGTCGAACTCGGATACGACACGTTCATCTACGAACTCGACGCCTACAGCACGCTCGGGTGGCTGCCGGACCCGGTCACCTCGGCCATGTTCCGTCGGGGCATCATCTCTCTCGTGGACACCGTGATCCATGAGCTGCTCCACAACACCATCTACCGGGCGGACAATCCGGTCTTCAGCGAATCGCTGGCTGTGTTCGTGGGGCGGACCGGAGCGATCGAGTTCCTGGGCGAACAGTTCGGGGAAGGGAGCGATTGGGCGCAGCGAGCCGGGAACACCTACCAGGACAGCGACCGGTTCAACCTGTATCTGGCGGAACTGCGGGCGGAGTTGGAGACCCTGTACGGCAGCGACCTGGGACGCGAAGAGATCATCCAGGCCCGCCAGCCTGTTTTCGAGAACGCGCGAACCCGCATTGCCGAGGAGCTGCTACCCGAACTGTTCTACCCCGAATCCTACGAGCCCTACACCACGGTCACCCTCAACAACGCTTTTCTGCTGGTCAACGTCCGCTACAACAGTGATCTGGAACTCTTCGAGGAAGTATTCGAACTGGTCGACCGCGACTGGAAGCGGGCGCTGGCCGTCTTTCGGCAGGCGGCGGCGGCCTCATCGCCTTTCGCGTACATGGATCGGTGGGTGAGCGACCACTCGGTGGGCGGATGAGGGGGGGGATCCGCTCTGTCAACGGACAGATCGGCTTGGGCCGTCCACGGCAACGCCGGCGAAAGGATCACGGCGGACCGCGCCGGGCGGCGCGCTGGCATCACACGCTGACGACCACGAGCGGATGGATCGGGTCAAGCCGACTCTTTGCGACGGCTACGCTGAGCGAAGATGTCCACCTCGCCGCGGACCACCTCTTCGGTGACGGTGAAGTGGCCACTCTTGCCTTCTTCGGGCAAGCGGAACATGGCGTCCATCATCATGTCTTCCATGACCCCGCGAAGGGCTCGGGCACCGGTGTCGCGCTCCAGGGCTCGTTCCGCGATGAGGGTCACCGCCTCGGGTGAGAACTCGAGTTCGCAGCCCTCCATCTCGAAGAACCGCCGGTACTGGCGAACGAGCGCGTTACGCGGCTCGGTGAGGATGCGACGCAAAGTCGGGATACCCAGCGGCTCGAGGGCACTGATGACCGGCAAGCGGCCTACCAGCTCGGGGATCATCCCGAAGTGCACGAGATCCTCCGGCACGACCTGGGCCAGCACGGCCCCCAGGTGGGAGATGTGATCCTCGGTATCCATCTCATTGGCAAAACCGATCGACGCCTTCCCGATACGGCGGGTGATGATCTCATCCAATCCGGTGAAGGTGCCCCCGCAGATGAACAGGATCTGAGCCGTGTCCATTTGGATGTACTGCTGCTCGGGGTGCTTGCGCCCGCCTTGAGGCGGAATGTTCGAGATCGTGCCTTCGAGCATCTTGAGCAACGCCTGTTGCACACCCTCGCCGCTCACATCGCGGGTGATGCTCACGTTTTGACTGGTCTTGCCGATCTTGTCGATCTCGTCGATGTAGACGATGCCCCGCTGGGCGGCTTCGAGATCGTAGTCCGCGTTCTGCAGCAGCCGCAGCAGGATGTTTTCGACGTCTTCGCCGACGTACCCGGCCTCGGTCAGCGTGGTCGCGTCGCCGATCGCGAAGGGGACGTTCAGGAACCGGGCCAGCGTGCGGGCCAGCAGTGTCTTCCCCGAGCCGGTCGGCCCGACGAGCAGCACGTTGGACTTGTCGATTTCGACGTCGTCTTCGTCGGCGGCGTCGGTATGGCTGAGCCGCTTGTAGTGATTGTGCACCGCGACGGCGAGGCAGCGCTTGGCGTGCTCCTGCCCGATCACGTACTGATCGAGGAACTCCTTGATCTGCCGTGGAGCGGGGATGGCCCCGGCCAGATGACGGCTCGGACCGCTGCGGCGTTTCTCCTGCTTGATGATATTGTGGCAAAGGTCGACGCACGCGGCACAGATGTAGACATCGCCGGGCCCCTCGACCATCGGACCCGCGTCCCGCTGGCTCTTGCCGCAGAAACTGCAGGTCGTCGATCGCCGGCCGCCTTTACCGCTCCCTCCAGACTGTCCGCCACGCGCTCCCGCCATTATGCTTGCTCCACCGCCGGACGTGACCGGGTCCGATATTGCCCAGCCAGCGTCGCGATGCGGATCTATCGTCAGGCCTCAGGGCCCTTCCTTAGTTCAAAATCGCCCTCGGAGCCCTTGTTGGGGCGAGAAGCCGGCCGTCCCGCAGCCGGGGGACCTTTTCGACCCCCAAAAGCGGCGATCATCGCCGCCCGCAGGGCTCGGTATTCCTCCTCACTGAGGTTACCCGCCTCCTTCATCCGCGCCAGGTCGTCAAACGTCCACGGCGTCTGCTGCGTCGGCTCCTCGCTCCGCAGGAACCGCTGCCGATAATACCAGAGCCCCCCGAACAGGGCAACGCAGGCCAGAATCAGGATTCCACCCCAAACGAGGATGGAAACAACGCCGTCCGACACTACAGTGGCCAGGATTGCCGTGTGCATGATGAGGCCTCCGACGATTATAGCGAGGAGTGGCGCCTCCCGTCTTCCGGCGGCTTAATCCTCCGGCGGGCCCGTTGACCCGTTCTCCGCCTCACGAAGGGCCCGGCGTTCCGTGCCCGCAGGACGCTCCGTGCGAGCTTGGCGACGATCCTGCCGCCCGTAGATCAGCATCAGGTTGCGGACGTAGATGATGCACGCCAGCAACTGCCCGAGCATGAAAACCGGGTCCGCCTTTTTACAGGCGTACACGAAAGTGAGCAACCCGCCGGCCAGCGAAAGATACCAGAACGCGATGGGGATGGTGCTCCGCTTGCGCCGCTCGCTGACGATCCACTGCACTACGAAACGCAGGAAGAACACCGCCTGGGCAACCATGCCAAAGACAAACCACGGATCCCAGATGTTCTGCCAGAGCTTCTGCAGCCACTCGGACGAGATCTCCATTCCAGCGTCTGTCCGCAGCGCGGCGAGAACCGCAACGACATCCCGCCCGAAAGCGTCAAGGGGAAGACTCATCGGTCAGCGTTCTTCCCGCAGCATTTTTTGTACTTCTTGCCTGAACCGCACGGACAGGGGTCGTTACGCCCGACAGCCTTGCCATCCGTTCGGATGGTCTCCACCGGGGGCGGCAACGGCTCATCGTCCTCGCCCGGCAAGCCGGCCTTGCGCTGCTCGGCCTGCTCTCGCCTGCGGTCAAAACGTGCCTGGTTACTGCGATCTCCTTGCGGCATTCGTCAAATCCTCCAATCGGGGAAGGGTACACATATCGCCCTCATTCCCGCAGTTCACTGCTCGGGCTGCTCCCGCAACCATTCAGTCGGCGTACGTGTGCGGACCACCTTGGCCCCACGCTCGAGCATCTCGCGATCCCAGGTAATGAGGCTCACCCCGGACTGCTCGGCCAACGCGACATCAACGGCATCTGAGCCGCGGAGGCGACACGAGATCGCAATGTTGGCGGCCTTCTCGGCGAGCGCCCGCGAGATCGAGACGGCGCGAAAGCAGGTCAATCGCTCAATCAAAGCCAGCATATTCCGAGACGTCTCCGGGGCGTCTATGGGGCGAGCAATAGCGCCAGCGCATTCCGGGAGAACCAGCACCGGAGCAAGCAGTTCCCGCTCTACCGCAGGTGCCCGGCTCAAGAACGACCGGCTATCAGAATGCTGCACCTCGGAAGCGCGGAACGCGGCAACGAACACACTCGAATCGATGACCACACTCATCGGCGGGACTCGGCCAGAACTTCCAGCGCGGATTTCGGAGACTGCCACGCCTGGGCGATGTCGCGGCTGAGTCGGTCCAACTCCGCCAACCATTGCTCGTGGGTCACCGGCTCTGATTGCGGCTTACCTGTCGGCTTAGTCTGGCAACCACCTTCTGCCTCACGTTGAACGGCATCAACGGACACAACTGTTCCCTCCGGCAGGTTCACGCCCGGCGGAAGCTCCACTCGGCCGTTTTTCACGATTCCGCGGCAGATCATCGTCATCACCTCATACGTTATTGTACCAAACGCCAGACCGTCAGTCTCGCAATCCGGCCCCCCCGCCGGCCGGACGATCAACCGCGTTTGCCGTGACAGTGCTTGTATTTCTTGCCTGATCCGCAAGGGCAGGGATCGTTACGGCCGACCTTGGGCTGTTCGCGGCGGATGGTGACCGGCTTGGCGGCCTCGCCTTGGGCGCGCATGGCCGCCGCCTGATCGGCGCCCGCAAAACCCGCCCCGGTCGCAGAGTCGAACTGGAACTGAGCCCGGCTTAACAAGCCGCCGCCGGTGCCCTCGGTTGGCACGGCTCCGCCCTCGCCGCCGCCCGTGCCGACCTTGAAGATCATATCCGTGACCCGGCTGCGGATCGTCTTCCACATCAGCTCGAACTGCTCGCGGCCCTCGATGGCGTACTGGCTTTGCGGGTGGGTCTGATCGCCGCCCATCGGCCGTTGCATGATCGCGTACTTGAGGTGGTCCATCTCCAGGAGATGGTCCTTCCAACACTGGTCGTAGATCCGCAGCAGCACATAGCGCTCGAGTTGGGTAAGCTCCCAGCGGGCCATCTCGCGACCGGCCTGCTGCAAGATCTCACGCGAATCGTTGTCCGGGTTGGCCAGCGAGGCCTCATCCAGGGTCGGGCCGAACCGCTCCTTCGCCCAGGCAACCAGCTCGCCATTGTCCCCGGAAGCGTGTCGGCGGAGGGCCTCGTCAATCTCGCGATCCAGCCGACCACCTTCGAGGAAATCCTGGCCCGCCTGGACCAACATACGGCCAATCTCGTCAACGCTCTTGCCCTCGAATTGCTCCGTAGTCCAGCCGAGCCGGTATTTCGAGTTCGCCCAGTGCACGAGGTACTGCAGAGCGTAGACGTTGTCCGCCGAGCCGCTGGAATACGCGCGGTTGATGATCGCTTCCACTGGGTAATAGCGTTCGCGACGAGCATACGCCTCGCGAACCTTGCAGCCGATCACCTCAGTCACCTGCCCCGTCGAGCCTTCGGCAACCTCCTCGGTCTTGAGGTCGATGCCGAACTTGCCGCGAACCCAGTCGGCCAAGGCTCCCCGACCGTACTGAGGATCGAGGAAGACCTCGAGCTGCGAGAGATCGATCTTGTCGTAGTGAGCGTCCGCGGCCTCGTAGAGATGATCTTCGATCTCGGGCGGACTCATCTTCCGCATCTGGTTCTGGGTCAGGGACACGGGGAACATCCGCTGAGCCCACTTGAGCAGCCCGCCCACGTCCCACGCCGATGGCTCCTCCTCCTCGTCGATGTACTCGCCGAGAGAAGTCCGAACCAGATCGCGGATCTCGTCTTTGGCCTTCTGGCGAATGCGCCTGTCGAGATACGCCACGTCGGACTCATCGAGCTGCTCGGCCGGTATGTTGATGTCCAGCGTACTGCGGACCCAGTCGCTAACCCGGCGGGCGGTGTAATCGGGTGCAAGGTAATCGCCAACCACTTCCCCGACCGCGTCGTCAATCATCCGCCAGATCAAATCGCTAAGCCGCCGGCCTTCGAGAATGTGCTGCCGCTCGGAATAGAACGCCCGCCGCTGGTAGTCCATCGGCTCGTCCCACTCGAGCAGGTGCTTGCGAGTGGAGAAGTTGCGTTCCTCGACCTTCTTCTGGGCCCGCTCGATGCCCTTACTGATGCGCTTGTCCTCGAGGCTGACACCCTCGGTGAAGCCCAGCCGCTCCATCATCTTGAGCATCCAGTCGGGCATGAACAGCTTGAGCAGGTCGTCTTCCAGGGAGAGGAAAAAGCGGCTGGATCCGGGATCGCCCTGCCGCCCGGACCGCCCGCGAAGCTGGTTGTCGATTCGCCGGGCCTCGTGCCGCTCCGTGCCCACAATGTGCAGTCCGCACGGGGTGTTCAACGGACAGATCTGCCGGCCCAGGGCGGGAAAACGCGGATCCAGCTTGGGCTTGAAGCAGTGGGCGCATTGGGTGCGGGCGTCATACTCGGGGCAGTTGATGCAGCATTTGGTGCTGCCTGCCGGGAACAGAGCCAGCGACGACTCGGGATACTCGGGCGTACTCGTTTGCACGTCGTCGGGCACCTTGCAGTTTCCGTAGACCACGCCGGCTTCGAGCTTGATGTCCGTGCCCCGGCCGGCCATGTTGGTGGCGATGGTCACGTTTCCCCGCGGCCGGCGGTCTGTCCCCAGTGTGGGCAGATGCCGCTGCCCGGCCTTGGCGACAATGTCCGCCTCCCGCGCGTGCTGCTTGGCGTTGAGCACCTCGTGCTCGATGCCATAGGAGCGCTGCAGCAGCGTTGACAGCTTCTCCGAGTTCTCAACGCTGGTCGTGCCCACGAGGATCGGTCGCCCCATGGCCAGCCCGCCCATGATCTCGTCATAGACATCGAGCATGAAACGGACGGTTTGGGGATCGGCTTGCTCCGCCTTGTTGTACTTATCGAGGGCCTCATCCAGCCGCCGCAAATACCCCGCCACCTCGGACGAGTCCGCCTGGGAACCGCGGGCCAACAGTGTGCGCAATCGGCCGAACAGATCCGCCAACAAGAAAGGATCGCTCGGGCGGCCATGTTGATGGACTTCGTGGATCTCCTCCACGATCATGTCGTACTTGGTCGCCGTCGTGCGGTAGACCTTGTCGTTATGGTCCATGCGATTGACCGGGCGATTGGTCGGCAGAGCCACCACCTCGAGCCGATAGATCTTCATGAACTCGTTGGCCTCGGTCATGGCCGTTCCGGTCATACCCGCGATCGCGTCGTAGAGCTTGCAGAAGTTCTGGATGGTGATGGTCGCCAGCGTCTGGGTCTCTTCCTTGACCGGGACTCCTTCCTTGGCCTCGACCGCCTGGTGCAGCCCGTCCGACCACTGCCGCCCGTGCATCAGTCGGCCGGTGAACTCGTCCACGATGATGATCTGCCGATCCTGGACGACATACTCCTTGTCTCGCTCATAGACCACGTGAGCCCGCAAAGCGTTCTCGATGAGGTGCGGGTACTCCATATTGGCGCCGACGTAGAAGCTGCCAATGCCCGCCTCGTCCTGGGCGGACTGCACACCGTCGTGCGTCAGGTGGGCTTGCTTGCGATCCCGCTGTACCACGAAAAGCTGGACGTGACCGATGGCCTCCGCCTCGTCCTCGATCAGCATGTACGGATCGATGCGGAATCGCTTGACGGCATCCTCGAACTTGGGATTGCGGAGCGCTTCCTCGGGCGGATTGTCGCCCCACTCATCGAGTCTGCGAGCGGTCTCGCTGTTGTAACGCCGCTGCCGACTAACCAGCGAGCAGGCCAGACCGTCCGCCCACTTGTAGCGAGATACGTCGTCGTGGGCCGGTCCGCTGATGATCAACGGCGTGCGGGCCTCATCGATCAGGATCGAGTCGACCTCGTCGATGATCGCGTAATCCAGTGAACCCTGCACCTGGTCCTCGAACCGCACCTTCATGTTGTCGCGCAGGTAGTCGAAGCCGAACTCGCTATTGGTGCCGTAGGTCACGTCGCAGGCATAGGCCGCCTGCCGAATGCCCTCTTGCCCACTGGGATCCTCCTGGGCCTGAATGAACCCCACCGTCGCACCCAGCAGAGCGAAGATCGGCTGAGCGAACTCCGCGTCCCGGCGGACGAGGTAATCGTTGACCGTCACAATGTGCACCTTCTCGCCCTGAAGGTGCTTCAGGTATGCCGCGAGATGGCAGACGATGGTCTTGCCTTCGCCGGTCTTCATCTCGGCGACGTTGCTGTCATAGAGCACCTGGCCGCCGATAAGCTGGCAGTGGAAGTGGCGATGCCGCCGGGCACGGTCCGAAGCTTCACGCAGCATGGCGAAGGCTTCGGGCAAAACCGCGATCACCGACTCGCCCCCGCCCACCCTGCTCTTCAACTCGCGACTGCGTTCGAGAAGCTGCTCGTCGCTCAGAGCGCGCAGCTCGGCCTCGTAGCCCAGGACTAGATCGGCGATCCCGGAGTACCGCCGCAGGATCCGCTCATTGCGGCTGCCGAACACCTTGCGAAAGACTTTGCCGGGCAGTTCAATAAGATTCACGTTTCCGTTCCCGATTACACACGAGAGGCTGGGCCGCTGCGCCCCTCGCCACGTTCACCCTGCCGCGAGCGATCCATCCCACCCGCTTGCGGCCTCGCACCACCACCCGCGAACTACAGATCCAGGGCCAGATCATCCCCGCCCTGCTGGCTCGAACGCCACGCCGCGTCAATGAACGCGCAAAGCTCGAGCGTCTCGTCGATCGGCACCGGTGATTGGCGGGTGCGGAAGAAGTTGGCGACAGCCCGGCACAGGCCCTCGTAGAAATCGCCGATGGACGGTCGGCATTCCAGCCCCTTGGCACCCATGACGCTCGCTCCGTAGTGGTGCGGCCCTTTGCGAATCCCGCGCATCGTCCCCAAACGACCGTCCGCCCATACACCGACCGCCAGGTCGCCGTCCGGTGTGCTCGTGCACTGAACCCGCCGACAACCCGTGCCCATCACCGTGTACAGGATTTCTACCCCGTGAATGCCGTACCAGAAAAAGCCCGGATTCGTCGGGTCCAATGAGGCCGGTGCGTAAGCGTCGCAACCCAGAACGACCGGGGCTTCCGCCTGCCCCTCCGCCGGTGCCGTCGCCGGAGCCGGCACCCGCGACGCCTGGAAAGCAGCGTACGCGCTGTCAAACCGCAACGACGACGCACTGAAGCAAGGGAGCCGGTGCTCCTTGATGAGCTTCACCATCTCCTTCGCGTCCGCCAGGCTGGCGGCGAAGGGCTTGTCGATGTAACAGGGCTTGCCCGCCTTGGCGACCGGCCGCAGCTCCGCCAGGTGCCGCCGACCGTCCACACTGTGCAGCAGTACCACATCCACCTGCTCCATGAGCTCCTCGACCGAATCGACCATCTTGACCCCGTGCTTGTCGATGAGCTGCTGCTTGTACTCATCCACCCGGCTCGCACTGGAGGCCAGATCCGGGCTGAAGGACGGATACGCCGCCACAACGCGGAAACCCTGCAGTTCTTCGGGGGATTTCGGGTCGTGGAATATGCCGGCAAACGCCCCGCAATGGGACGTGTCCAGCCCGATCATACCGATGCGAATGATGTCGGCCATGGCTGCCCTCGTGCTCCCTGGGAGCGGGTTGACCGCTCGCCGTCGAGACCTTCACTCTGGGCCGCCATCGCGGACGGCCTCCAGGCCGTGCAGTGTAACCAACCCGCCCCATTCGCGGTAGGGCCGGCCGTCTCGGGGCAAGAAGTGCGGACCGTGACAAAAACCGCGGGCTGCCGACCTACCGTGGACCGGGTCAACTTGTTGACGTCCAGGGACCAAGTCAACTTGTTGACGCACGGACCGAGTCAATTCATTGACGTAAGGACCCAGTCAACTTGTTGCCGTCAGGACCGAGTCAACTTGTTGATGGTGTCCGGGGTCACTCTTGGTCTACGGTGATCTCCAACGCCGGGCCGGGGGGCAGGAGGATCAGCGAGCCGGTGGCGTCGACGGCGTAG
>JAAYDF010000164.1 GCA_012729395.1 Phycisphaerae bacterium | reverse complement strand
GGCAAAGTGACCGTCAAGAGGCGAGACGGGGAGGTCGAGCTGTGACACGCGTCGAGGAAATCCTGGACCAAGTCGGCAGTCTGAGCCCTCTGCCCGGCACGGTTCTGAGGCTGATCCATGTGATCAATGATCCTCAGAGCACCGTGGATCAGATCGTCGAAACCATCAAATACGATCAGGCGGTTACCAGCGAAATGCTGCGGATTGTCAACTCGGCCTTTTTCGGGTTGACGCGCGAGATTCAGTCTCTGCACGACGCCATGCGCTGCCTCGGAACGGTCAAGGTGCTGCAACTGGTGATGGCCGTCCACACCAATTCCCTTCTGTGCAAGCCACAGAAGGGCTACGGCATGGCCCCGGGTATCCTTTGGGAGCACTCGGTCGGCGTGGCGATCGCCTCGTCGCTGATTGGAGAGCGGATCGGGATCGCGAACCGCGGCTTGCTGTTCACCGCCGGTCTTTTGCATGATGTCGGCAAGGTTATCCTCAACGAATACGTCGCCGCGGAGTTCGGGGAGATCGCCCGTCGCGTCGCGGAACTCAAGATCAGTTTCCTGGAGGCGGAGAAGCAGGTGTTGGGCTTTGCCCACGACGAGGTCGGAGGTCAGATCGCCGAGAAGTGGCAGCTTCCTGAGCCTATCGTCCTGGGCATCCGATACCACCACCAGCCCAACGCCCTCGATGTGCCCGACACGGTGGTCGATGCCCTGCATTTGGCGGACTGCCTGTGTCTGCTCTTGGGAATCGGGCTGGGGGCGGATGGACTGTCCTACCGGGCGGATGAAGCAGTGATGGAACGTCACGGACTGCGTGAGTCCGACCTGGAGATGATTGGAGCTCAGGTGCTGATGGAAGTTCAGCGCGTCGAGCAGTTGTTTGGGGAGCACCCGAGCACCGGCGAAAGCCGGGAGTTGTGCGCCACGTAGGAGAACGACGATGTCCCACGACGTCCTGATTGTGGATGACTCAGCGACCATCCGACAGATGGTCAAGAAGACCCTCAAGATGGCTGGCCTGGACGTGGGCAGCGTGTTTGAGGCATCCAACGGCATTGAGGCCCTGGCTCAACTGAATGACCATCCGGTGGCCGTCATGCTTGTGGATATCAATATGCCCACGATGAACGGCGTGCAGCTCCTGACGCGCATGCAGGAGAACCGCCGACTCAAAACCATCCCCATCGTGATCGTGTCCACGGAGGGAAGCAAACAGCGAATCGAGGAGTTGGAGAGTATCGGGGCGTTTGGGTATGTCCGCAAACCCTTCCACCCCGAACAGCTTCGCGATGTACTCAAGCCCCTGTTGGGAGTGAAAGACGATGTCACAGACCAAGACGGCGACATTGACGGAGATCTTTTCTGAGGTTCTGGCCAACCTGGCCTTTATGTTCACGGACGACGATCAAGCCGACGTCGGCGCAGGCGACGTCTGGCTTGAAACGACCATCGGCTACGAGGGCCCCTGTCGGGGCGAACTCTGCTTCCGCTGCCCCCGTGATTTCACGAGGCAGCTCGCAGCCAACCTTCTTGGCATCGACGTCGAGCACGAGGAGGCGACCCACAAGTCCGAGGATGCCGTCAAGGAGTTCATGAACATCGTCTGCGGCCAACTGGTGACCACGTTGCACGGCGCCCAGGCGGTTTTCAACCTGACGATTCCCCAATGCCGCGAGCTTGCCGAGACGCCCAATCTGGATGTTGAGGACGATCCACGCATCTCGACGCTTTCCGTCAACGGATCACGTATTCAGCTTGTCTATCGGGCGGACGAAGACATCGAGCCGACCAGTTGACCCATTCGAGGGGAGATTGGCTTCCATGATCAAGGAGACTCAAGACCTTACCCAGGAGGACTACGAGCTGATCCGCAAGCTCGTCTACGCCAAGAGCGGAATCAACCTCGGCCCTCACAAGCAACAGTTGGTTCGTGCCCGCCTGGGCAAGAAGGTTCGCGCCGCGAATTGCCGCTCATTCCGGGACTACTACCGCCAAGTTGAGAAAGACCCCAGTGGCGCCAAACTCTGCGAGTTGCTTGATGCCATCTCGACCAACACGACGCACCTGTTCCGCGAGGTGCGGCATTTCAACATGCTGCGCACGCTGATTGAGCGTTTTGCCGAGCAGCAGTCCAAGGGGCGACCGGCCACGCTGCGTATCTGGAGCTCGGCGTGCTCGAGCGGCGAAGAGCCCCATTCCATCGCTATGGTGGCCTGGGATGCTTTGCAGCGGTATCCCGGTATCGAGGTCAGGATCCTGGCGACCGACATCTCCACGCGGATGCTCGAGAAAGCACAACTTGCGATCTACGAGCCCCATCGCGTCGGCACGGTGCCTCCCGACCTGCGCAATCGCTACCTGTGCCGCGTGAAGTATCAGGGTCGGCCGGCCCTCCAATTGGTCCCGGAGCTTCGTCGGACGATCACTTATTCCCGATTCAACTTGATGACGCCGACTTTCCCGTTTCGCCGTGGGTTTAACACCATCTTCTGCCGCAATGTGATGATCTACTTCGATCGGCCCACGCAGGAGACGCTGGTGAACAAGTTGGCTGGGCATCTGTTGCCCGGTGGCCATTTGATGATTGGACATTCGGAGAGCCTGAACGCGATCAAGCACCCATTGTCTTATGTTGAGCCGACGGTTTACTGCCGGTCATGATAGTCCGTGAGTTTCCTGGGAGTGCGTGGTGAGGAGTACCGGGCCCATCAAAGTCCTGATTGTTGAGGCCGCCGCGCTCGTTCGTTCGGTGCTCACGGTGGTATTGGGCCGAGACAGCGAGATCAAGGTCGTCGGCAGTGCCCGGGATGCCTACGAAGCTCGCGAACAGATTCTCACCCATCGTCCGGACGTCATCCTGCTCGGTGTTAACTTGCCGCGCATCAGCGGTCTCGATTTCCTGCGCAAGCTGCAGGTCCACTATCCGGTTCCGGTGATCATATGCGGTGACCCGACACCCGCGGGCCAGGAGGCCGCCATGCGGGCCCTCGAACTGGGCGCCGTGGCCGCGGTCGCCAAACCGGGTCGGACCACCCCGACCAGTCTGCGCGATATGGGTCGCGACCTCGTGTCACGGATTATCGAGGCCGCCGCCTCGCGGTCCGCCGTTGCATCGCCCGCACGGCATGCACTCCCCGCCGCCTTTCGGTCCACGGGCCTGAATCCGAACCTCTACGTCGTGGTGCTGGGGGCTTCGACGGGCGGCACACAGGCTATCCAAGAGGTGCTCAGCGCCGCACCCGGGGACTTTCCCCCGATCGCCATCGTGCAGCATATGCCCGCGGCCTTCACCGGCTCGTTCGCTCGGCATTTGGACGCGGCGAGCGATCTCGCCGTTTCCCTGGCAATCGATCATCAGCCCCTCCATGTGGGCCGTGCCGTCATTGCTACTGGACGCCAGATGAAAGTGGTAGAGACGGCCGGGGTCGTGCGCATCCGATACGGCGATTCCGAACTCGTCAACCGCCATTGTCCCAGCGTGGATGTCCTCTTCGAATCCGCCGCCCGCATCCGCTCGCGCCGACTCATCGGCGTGCTGCTGACCGGGATGGGAGGGGACGGGGCTCAGGGGCTCCTCCGGTTGAGGCAGGCGGGGGCCCTGACCATCGCCCAGGATTGCGAGAGCTGCGTGGTCTACGGAATGCCCAAAGTCGCTGTCGATCTGGGGGCCGTGCAGTTCCAGTGCAGTCCCGCCGAGGTTCCCTCTACCATCATCCAAGCCCTACGTTCGGGCCGCGCTCGTAGCCCGGCACTGGCGAACGATACCACTGGATTGGGCGCGGCGACGCAGTAAAATCGCCTGCCGGATACCAGGTAGAATCACACGTCAAACAGAAGCTGAACAAGGCGATGAGCATCAATCGGCTTGAGCGGAGCGGATCCATCGAGAACTTTCAGGAGGAGGCTTTAAGGTTGTCCGGGGCTCTAGCCGCAAAGAGTGAACCTGGGAGCCGTGCCCTGGTGTTGCCACGCGCGATCCTGAGGTATACTGAGCCGACCGCATGAGATGAGCGCGGGGAACCAGGGTAGGAGAAGTCGGCCATGGAGTGCAAGAAGGACCGGAATACGAAGATCTGCACGTGTACCTATGACTCGTGCGGGCGGCGCGGGGTGTGCTGCGATTGCCTGCAGTATCACTTGGCGATGAAGCAGTTGCCCGGCTGCTGTTTTCCTCCAGAGGCCGAGGCGACCTACGATCGCAGCTTCAAGGCCTTCGCCCGGGCGTGGGGGTTGTGAGCAAGCCGTGTGCACCGTGGTTCGGTATCGTGCGAAGCCGCAAACGGCCGGGAAGCATCCATGAGTGGTGAAGACCGCCGACCGATCATTCTGGCTTCGCAAAGCCCGCAGCGGGCGACGCTATTGACTGAGGCGGGCATCGCCTTTGAAGTGGCCTCGCCGCCGTGCGAGGAGCCCGACGCGGCCGCATGGTCGGGCACGCCCATCGAATACGCCGAGTATACCAGCCGACTCAAAGCCCGCAGCGTGGCCTCGCTGCATCCCGACCGTGTCATTCTCGCCGCCGACACAGTCGTGGCCCTGGCGGATCACATCATCGGCAAACCCGCCGACCGCGACGACGCCCGGCGTATTCTCACCATGCTGGGCGGCTCGGATCATGAGGTCATCACCGGGGTGACCGTTCTGCATGCGGCCGGTGGACGCGAGAGCACCCGACACGCGATCACGCGCGGGCGCATGCGGGCAATGTCGGAAGAGGAACTATCGGCCTATCTCGACGGCGGGCTGTGGCAGGGCAAGGCCGGCGCCTACGGTATCCAGGACGACGGTGACCCCTTCGTCACCCTCCTCGAAGGCAGCTTCAGCAATGTCGTGGGCCTGCCGATCGAGCTGGTCGCCGAGATGCTTGCTCCACTCGGTTAGAGCACTTGTCGCTCGATCGTAGCGGTCGCCCCCCGACTTCGGCGAGCTCAGTCGAGCTGTGGCGACCGGCGAGAACGGGATTCGCCACACGCGTCGAATCTTGAGGTCGGGGTGGACAAGGCATGGGGCGTGTACGGCGAGAGTCATGCCGTGCGGTTGTCCGAACACGACGAAGGTCGGCATCGTGGACGGCGACTACGTCGCCGCAGGTCGCCGCGGGGGGCGACCGCTACGGAGGCACGATCCCGTCAGTCGCCTACCGCTTTGCCGTCGCGGGCCCGGGGATCGGAGACGCCGTGGCGGACGCCGCTGGTCGGGTCCACGGCAATCGCCTGTACGTCTCCGATCCGCCGGGGCACGCTCACGAAGCGATGCCCCATCGCCTCCATAGCCTTCTTCGTGTCATCCGCCAGGCCCTCGGGCTCGTAGCGGATCTTGTCGGGCAACCACTGGTGGTGCAGGCGAGGGGCGGCCACGGCCTTGTCCAACGGCAGCCGGTGATCGATCACGTTGACCAGCACCTGCAGCACGGAGTTGATGATCGTCGGCCCACCCGGGCTGCCCAGCACCAGGACCAGCTTGCCGTCCTTGAGCAGCATGGTCGGGGTCATCGAGGAGAGCGGGCGCTTGCCGGGCTCGATGGCGTTGGCCTCGCCCTGGATCAGGTCGAACACGTTGGGCGAACCGACCTTGCTGGTGAAATCATCCATCTCGTTGTTCAGCAGGAAGCCGGCCCCGCGGACGGTGACCCCGCTGCCGTACCCGGTGTTGAGCGTGTAGGTGTTGGACACGCCGTTGCCGGCCGCGTCGACGACCGAGAAATGCGTGGTCTCGGTCGACTCGTAGGGCAGCGGGTCGCCCGGCCGCACCTGTTCGCTCGGCGTCGCCCGCTGCAGGTCGATCGTCTTCGCCAACTCGCGGGCGTAGCGTTTGTCCGTCAGCCCCTTGGCGGGCACGTCCACGAAATCCGGATCGCCGAAGAAAGTGGCCCGGTCGGCGAACGCCCGCTTCATCACCTCGACGAGCCGGTGATACGTCTCCGGCGAGCGCGGGCCCAGCGAACCCAGGTCGTACGTTTCGAGCATGTTGAGCATGGCGATGAGCACGATCCCGCCGGAACTGGGCGGCGGCATGGTCAGCAGTTCGTACCCGCGGTAGCTGCCGCGGAGCATCTCGCGTGGTTTCGCTCGGTAATTGCGCAGATCGTCGAGGGTGATAAGCCCGCCGTGGCGCTCCATGTCCTCGGCGATCAGTTGGGCGGTGCGGCCCTCGTAGAACTCGCGCCAGCCCTCTCTCTGTATGCGGGCCAGCGTGTCGCCCAGCTCGGGTTGCCGGAAGATCTTGCCGACCTGATGCAGCCGGCCGTCGTTGAGGAAGATGCGGTTGCTCTCGGGGAAGCGACCCAGCAGGCGGCGATTGTGCTTGAGCGAGTCCGACAGGGCGGCGTGGAAGATGAATCCGTCGGCGGCGAGCTTTCGGGCCGGCTCGATCACCGCGTCCCAACTCAACACGCCGAACTGCTGATGAGCCATGGCCAAGCCCGCCACCGTGCCCGGTACCGCCGCGGCTAGGTAGCCGACCGTCGACGCCTCGGGAATGACTTGGCCGCGCTCGTCGAGGTACATGTCGCGAGACGCCTTGGCGGGGGCCATCTCGCGGTAATCGATGGCTGCGGCGCGGCCGTCGGCCATCCGAATGAGCATGAATCCGCCGCCGCCGAGGTTGCCCGCGGTCGGGTAGGTGACCGCCTCGGCGAAAGCGATGGCCACCGCCGCATCGACGGCGTTGCCCCCTTGCCGCAGAATCTCATAGCCCGCGTGCGAAGCCAAAGCACTCGACGACGCGACCATGCCGCAGGCTCGCTTGCCGGGGGTAGCGGCCGGTTCGCCCGGTGCGGCGGTGGCGTTCCGCGCTGACGAGGGCGCGCACGCCGCCAGCGCCACCATGAGTACCAGGCCCCACCTTGCCATCCCCACGACAACCTTCATCATGTCTCTCCGAAGCGTCCCCGTGCGGGTAATCCATCTTGCCCAAACCGATTGATCCCGTCGCCGCGACGATAGTAACGCCAACGAGCCGTCGGCTTCCAGCCCGCGTGGTGTTTCCCGGCGCGGGCAAGCTTGCTCCGCATCCAACGAGCCGCGGGCTTTAGCCCGGTACGTGTTTAGCGTCGCCCGGACGCTGTACACTTACAACGCCGAAGGCGTTGGATAACAGAGCCCAGGGTCGCGCAGCGCACCCTGGGTCACAGGGCCGCCCGTCATCCCCAAACCCTGAAAGGGTTTCATACTTCTCTCGAGACGGGTATTCTTTCCCTGCCACCGTGAATGATGGCGCATGCAACCCTTTCAGGGTTGATCTGTGCCTGCCGGCATGGATCCCGGGGTGCGCTGCGCGACCCCGGGCTGTGTTCTGGAACCGCGTTGCGGTTCGGAATGCGGACCGCAGGCGGCGCCGAGGACGCTAAACACGTACTTAGCCCGCGCGGTGCTTCCTGGCGCGGGCAAGCTTGCTCCGCATCCAACGAGCCGCGGGCTTCTAGCCCGCGTGGTGTTTCCTGGCGCGGGCAAGCTTGCTCCGCATCCAACGAGCCGCAAGCTTCAGCCCGCGTGGTGTTTCCTGGCGCAGTGAACCTTGTACGCCTTCCAGGGACCGCGCGGGCTGAAGCCCGCGGCTCGTGGGGCTTTTGTCATACTCATCGAATCGTTCACTCTGAGCGGGTAAGCTACCCGACGGGGGAGCGACCTCGGTGACAGATCAGGAGATGACCGGGATGACACGATACCCGTCGGGCTGGCTTGCGGCGATTCTGCTGGTGATTGGGTTGTCGGCTCAGTCGTTGCTGCACGCGGCGGAGCAAACGGGATCGCCGGTGCTCGCTCGGGCGGCATTGGTCCGCAACGACGCGGGTGGCGATGAAGCGAGGCTGCTGGCCGCGCTGACTGAGCGCATCACCGCCGCGGGCTACGAAACGACACACATCGGTGCAGCCGAACTGGCCGACCCTGACGCCTTCAACGCGGAGCGATTCGACCTGCTGGTCATTCCCAACGGGGCCGACCTGCCCGCCAAAACCGCCCCCAACGTGGATCGCTGGGCGCGGCAGGGCGGCGACCTGCTCGTACTGCGGGCCCCACTCTGGCAACACCGCATGGTCGAGCTGGACGGCCGATGGATCCCGCGAGAGGAATACCAGCGGCGGGTGGCCCCCCGATTGCCGCCGCACGTCCTGGTCCGCTTCGAGCCCGCCGACATTGCCGACTGGACGCGGTCCTGCGGCCCCAACGACGGCGAGGCCCACTACGAGACCGTCGCCGAAGGGCCCGCCGACGGACTTCGCTCCATCCATGCGATCACCCACGGCTACGACAACTGGGACACCTTCGGCTCCCCGCCGCTCGAACGGCCCTATCCCGAGGGCCACAGCCTGCTGGTCTTCTCCGCCAAAGGGGGACCCAACACCACGCAGCTTGCGATCGAGTGGGAGGAGAAGGACGGCTCGCGTTGGCTGGCGGTGGTGTCCCTGGCCGAGCACTGGCGGCAGTACGTGCTGGGGCCGGAAGACTTCCTCTTCTGGCAGAGCGTCGAGTCCCGCCGCCGCGATCGCTTCCTCCCGGAGAACGCCAGCCGCCTGCGCATCGGCCTGGCGGTCAGCCATACCGTCAGCCTGGTGCCCGGCAAGCACGAGTACTGGGTGGGCCCCGTGGGCACCGCCCCGCGTACGGCGGAATATGAGCCGCTGCTCAGCGCCTGGTCGCTGCCGGTGCTCGACACGCTATCGCCAACCTACAAGTTCTTCGACTGCCATAACGTTGCCCACATCGAGATCGGGGCGGACCTGGAAATGCATGATTCTCTTCCCTTGGCCAAGGTGGTCCGGGCTTCACACCCGCGGGTTCAGGGCGGCGGCTTCGACAAGGGCCGGGCGTGGCGCTGGGTACCACTGCTGACCGCTCGCGACGCCCAACACCAATGGCGGGGCCACCCGGGGACGTTGCTGGTGCACGCCGACGGCCCCTTCAAGGGCGGAGCCTGGGTGTCCTTCGGGATCGCCGACGCGGACTGGTATTTGCATGACGAGATCCTCAACGGCATCGGACAACTTGCCGGGGGCATGCGCACCGGTGTGTTCATCCTCGATGGCGGGGCCAACTACTACACCTACTTCGAGGGCCAGCCCATCCGCCTGGGTGTCCAGGCGTTCAGCATCGGCCGCACTTTGCCGACGAACTGCTCCGCCCGTATCACCTTGATGGATCTCGACCGGGATGAGTTGGTCTACGACAAGACCTGGCCGTTGAGCTTCGCCGACCAGACGGTGCAGCGCGCCGAGGAGGAATGGCGTCCCACCCGCTGGCCCGCCAAGGGATACCGCTGCAGCGTGGAGCTCGGAACCGATCAGGGTATGCTGGACCGCGTCGAGCACGAGGTCCACGTCTGGCGGCCCAAGGAGCACAAGCAGTTTGTCACCGTCGAGGACGGGGCCCTGATGCTCGACGGCAAGCGCTGGCGAGCCCACGGCATCAACTACATGCCCTCTTCAGGCATCGCCATGGAAGACGGCCGGTTCTTCGAGCACTGGCTCGGGCGGCGCTCCTACGACCCCGCGATCATCGACCGCGACCTGGCCCACGTCCGCGACCTGGGCTTCAACTCGGTCAGCATCTTTGTCTACCACGAGTCCCTGCACGATCAGAACCTGCTGGACCTGCTACGGCGACTGGAGAACCTGGGGCTCAAGGCCAACCTGTCGCTGCGGCCGGGTACGCCCATGAACTTCCTCTGGCCCAAAATGCGCGAGATCATCGAACACCTTCGCCTGGCGGAGAACGACACCGTCTTCGCCTATGACCTCGCCTGGGAGCCGACCTTCGGCCTGCGCCAGGAGCGGGCGATCTGGGATGCCGACTGGGCCCGCTGGATCGAGGAGCGGTACGAGAGCATCGCCAACGCCGAGCGCGACTGGGGTGTTCCCGTGCCGCGCACGCCGAACGGGGCGATCACCAACCCCGAGCCGCACCAGGTGGACACCGACGGCCCGTGGCGGGTGATGGTGGCGGCGTATCGGCGGTTCCTGGACACACTTCTCTATAAGAAATACAGCGCCGCCCGGCGGCTGGTGCTCAGTGTCGACCCCATCCACCTCGTGAGCTTCCGCAAGAGCGAAGCGACCAATCCAACCTACCACTGGGACGGGCGCATCACTTACGATTTCCCCTATCTCGCGGCCGCGGTGGACTTCCTCGCCCCGGAGGCCTACGGGCGGATCGGCGATTGGCAGAAGGTCAAGCCCGGATGGTTCCAGGTGGCCTACGGACGCTGGGCGGCCCCACGCCTGCCCGTAGTCTGGGCCGAGGCCGGCGTGCATACCTGGGATATCGACCGGAGCCAGAACTCCCCGCAGCGCCTCGCCTTCCAGGCCGACTTCTACCGGGATCTTTACCGTATGTTCATCGGCAGCGGGTCGGACGGCGTTTTCTTCTGGTGGTACCCCGGCGGCTTCCGTTACGGCGAGAACAGCGACTACGGGGTCATCAACCCCGACGGTAGCGACCGCCCGGTCACCGCGGTTATCCGCGACCACGCCGCGGTTTTTCTGGACGCCCCGCCGCCCAAGCCCGCCGATCACCGGATCGAGATCGATCGCGACAACCACCCAGACGGCATCTCCGGCATCTACACCGCCGTGCAGGATGCGTTCTGGAAAGCCATCGCCGCCGACCACACGCCCGGCCTGCGGACCCGCGGTACCGGCACAACCTCCGCCGACTGCCCGATGCTGGCCGTGGGCAACACTCCCTGCGACGGGGCCAACCCGCCTAAGTTCCTCGACGCAGCCTTCGATCGCTTCGAGGTCCGCGACGCCGACGGATCATGGACCGAGATCCACAGCGGCGACCATGTCCGGGTAAGGGCCGGGCAACCCGTGCTGGCTCGTGCTACGCTCACCAATCTCGGCGAGGCCCGCTGGCTTAGCGAAGATAAGACCGATAACGGAACCGGCACCGTGGAGATCGTCGCCGTCCCCGGCCGCATAACCACACGTACGCCGTTGCCCGCCTCCGTGGGCCACGCCGACTCCATCACCTGCGAGTTCCGGCTCTGCGATGCCGATGCCATCTTCGGACCCACGGAGATCGTCGTACACCTGTCGGCCCGCGGCCGCACGCCCTTCGGCGAGCGAATCCGCATCACCCTTGAGCCGATACAGCCCCGCTGATTGCGTGCCGGCACATGGCTCACGGACAAAAAGCCCGCAGCGGCCACCCCATATCCAAAGCCCGGCGGCGAAAAAGTTGCCATATTACCTCTGGCAACTTAAGCCCGGGCCCTCGCCGCGCCGATGGCCAAGTAGGGGGCCCGTTCGGCTCATTCCCGACCTGTATAAGGTGAGGTACACGACATGTTGCAACGTTTGCTTCTGACGGTAGTTATGGCGATTGCGTCCGCCCCGGCGATGGGCCAGGTCAGCCTCTCCATTGCCAGCGGCGGCCAGGATACCGTCCGAGTGGCCCCGGGTCCGGTAAGCCTTACCATCGAGGTCACACTTACCAGTACCGTGACCCTCACCGGTTTTCAGTACAAACTGCTCGGGCCGGCCGAGGTACCCTTCGCCTTCGTCACACCAACTCGCCAGTCGACCGAACTTTTCGCTCCCCACCAGTTGTTCGCTAATCCGGAGGACGGAACGCTTCTCTCCACGATGCCCGAGTTGGGCTACTTCGTCTTCTTCAGTTCGAATGATTTGCCCGCTTGCGAAGACGGCGTGCTTATCGCCACGCTGTCCATCGAATCGGTGGGCGAAGTGGCTCCCGGTACCTATACCTTCCAGACCGGCCCTTCGTATGAAGGCGATTACATATGGGTCACCACAGGTGGTCAGCATGGAACGATTGAGACTGGTACCGTGGTTACCTTGATCGTTGAGGATGAACCCGGCGACGAGCCTGGTGACGAACCTGGCGATGAACCCGGCGACGAGCCTGGTGACGAGCCCGGCGACGAACCCGGTGATGAACCCGGCGATGAACCCGGCGATGAGCCCGGCGATGAACCCGGCGATGAGCCCGGCGACGAGCCCGGTGATGAACCCGGTGACGAGCCTGGCGATGAGCCCGGTGACGAACCTGGCGATGAGCCCGGCGACGAACCTGGTGATGAACCCGGCGACGAGCCCGGCGATGAACCCGGCGACGAACCTGGCGACGAGCCCGGTGACGAACCCGGCGACGAGCCCGGCGATGAGCCCGGCGACGAACCCGGCGACGAGCCCGGTGATGAACCCGGTGACGAACCTGGCGACGAACCCGGCGATGAGCCCGGCGACGAACCCGGCGATGAGCCCGGCGATGAACCTGGCGACGAACCCGGTGATGAACCCGGCGACGAACCTGGCGACGAGGATCCCCCTTTCACGCCATCACCACGGTCTTTGTGTGGCGCGGGAGCGGGGATGGCGACCATGGGGATCGGGTTGATCGGCCTGCCTCTCCTGCTGTTGGCCCGCCGCCGGCGACGTTCATGAGCCGAGTCGGCAGGGCGGTAACTTGACGGCCGCAGATCGGCGGTGGCAGGGGGGGCTTTGGGGCTTGGCCGCTTCGCGGTGGTCATCGAACCGAACCGCGGGTCTGAGCCGGCAGGGATTGCCTCGTCGCCCTGTGTCGTGGCCTCGCCCGAAAGTGCGCTGCGAATCAGGCAGGGACGGCCGCCGACAGTGACGCCTCATCCGCGGTCACGGGATGCTCGGCAGCGGTCACGCCAGCACGCCACCCCGTGTGCAGCCGATACAGGGCGATCACCGCACAGGTGGCTGGGATGGCGAAGAAGAACCCCGGATAGCCCATCAACTCCGGCCAGAACAGCGCTCCCAGCAGCAAGGCCATTCGCTCCATTCGCGGTGCCCGACCGACGATGTACGGTCGAAACAGCAACAGGTGCAGCAACTGCAACACGGCGAACGTGGCGAGGATACCCACCGCGAATGGGGTGAAAGGCGTCCGACTCTCCAACGCGTGGAAGGCGGCGATGATCATGGCCGGCCCGAGCCCCACCAGGTACAAGTAGGGGATCATGCCCAACAAACCCACCAGCATGCCCAGGGGAATGGCCAGCGGCAGACCCACATAGGTAAACCCCGTCGCCGCCAGCGCCGCAATCAACGCCGACGCCATCGCTTGCCGAACCAGATACTGACGCATGGCCGAGTTGAATTCCCGGATCCACGCCACAATCGGGCCACGATAGTGCTCCGGCAACAACGACCGCCACATCGCCTGCTGTCGCAGCGAATCGCTGAGCGACACAACGACGTACAGCGTCACCACCAGTGTGAACCCGATCAGGAAGGACCCCAGCACGATCACGATCAGGGCCCGCGTGCCGTTGATGAATACCTTCTCAATCGCCGAGTTGATCGTCGGGTTCCACCGCCGCTGGTTGACAAACTGAACGATGTCTTCGAACACTCTGCCAATGTACGTTCCCGCCGTGCCCGCGTGCAGGCGAGCCAGACCCTCGACCCGAGGTCGGTCGCGATGCCGCAGATACTCATTCCACGCGGCGAGATACTCCGGCCAGCCGGATTCCGACTTCGTCGCCAGTTCCGCCAGGCTCACCCCGACGCTCTCGTACTTGAAACCTCGGGCCCGTGCCGCTTGGGCGGCAAAAATGGACCGGGGAATCCCCATCTGCACGTCTACCCACACCTGGTGCAGATCGTCCATGAAGCTCCGCGTCTGGTTGGCGACAAATGGTAATCCCTTCCATCCGGCCGGGGTCAGCAGGCTCGCCACGAAGATCATGATCAACCCCACCGTCACCACCGGAACCCCGATCACCCGATGGACGGCCTGGGTTACCGGGTAAACCAGATACGCGAGGGAGACAATGATCGCGAGCGGCAGGAGGGCCGGCGAGAGATACCTCATCGCTACCAGGATCGCGCCGATCCCGGCGGCAATCGCCATCATGAACGCGTAGTACTTGGCCCGGTCGTACTTTCGCCGGCCGGCGGCGCGGCGACGCTCGGGAGCCTTCCACTCGCTGCGCACACCCACACCCTGAGGCCCGGCCGGTACGCCAGAGGCTACCTCTGCCGCGACAGTCTCCGTCCGTATTGGGTTGTCGGGGCGATCCATTCCTGGCGATACCTCTCCATGAACCGAGATTCCCCTGGCGAGGATGACGGCGCGACTCCCTTGTGAAACGTGACCCGCCCTTAGTCTAACGCTTTTGGGACCGCATGGCAACGCGGGCAGGCACCCTTCAAGGTTCGTCGGGCGGCACGAGAAGGTTGATGGGCCCCCGGCCGTGCCCTATCCCCGGAGCCGCGGCGATAGCTCGGGTGACGAAGCCCTTGGCCGATCGAGCCGCGTCCGGCAAGCCCTCGCCCCCGGCCAGTCGGGCGGTAATGGCCGCCGAGAAAACGCAGCCGGTCCCGTGCGTGCTCGTGCTCGCGACCCGCGGACCCGTCAGCCAAACCGGTTGCCCCTCAGACCACAGCAGATCCGCCGCCTCGCCCGCCAGCCCGCCACCCTTGATCAGCACGTGTCGCGGACCCATCCGCGCGATCGTGCGGGCAGCCTCGATCATCGCCCCGGGACCGTCGATCACCATGCCGGTCAGCGCGCTCGCTTCATGGATGTTGGGCGTGACCAGAAACGCGCAGGGCAACAGCCGGTCGCGCAGCGCCTCGGCGGCGCCGGCATCCATCAGCGCGTCGCCATGCTTGCTCACCATCACCGGGTCCACCACCAGCGGAAACTGGAAACGCGTCGCCTGCCGGGCCACCGCCTCGATGACCGCGGCACTGCCCAGCGCCCCGGTCTTCGCCGCCGCCGGGGGAACATCCGCCAGAACCGCCTCGAGCTGGGCCAGCACGAACGCCGGCTCGAGCACCCGCACCTCGCGGACGGCCACCGTGTTCTGGACGGTCAGCAGGGTAACCACGCTGGCCCCATAAACGCCGTGCTGCTGAAAAGTCTTCAAATCCGCCTGCAGGCCCGCTCCGCCGGATGGATCGGAGCCCGCTATGGTCAGGGCAACACAAGCCGCCGCGTGTGATTCTCCTCGCATGCCCCCAGTATAGCCGAGCTGACCTGCATCGCGTTATTCAATAGGGTGTAACTCGCCTCCCGCGGGCGAAATGACCCATGGCGAAGCCCCAATGACCCATGAAATCCGAATGACCCATGACGAACGTCCCCGCCCGCGGTTGGTGTTCTCCCGGATTATTCACGATTGAAATCAAACCACAGATGAACACGGATGAACACAGACAGAACAAGAGATCGACGTCAAACACAGCGCGCTGCGGGATCGGGATGCGTTGTGATGTCTAACTCCCGCTCTTATCAGTGTTTATCTGTGTTCATCTGTGGTTCCGATGAATCATTCGCGTTCTGGCTTCGGGCTTGGTCATTGATTGGTCGTAACCGTTCACGGGGCTCCGTGTGTCGCGGCGATTCAACACTGCCGACGGGTGAAATCGCGAGCAACTTGAACCACCAAGACACAGAGACACCAAGAGGAATGATCTGCGAGAATCGAGCGTACGACTGCTTGACCGGGCTGCATTCTTTGTGTCTTGGTGCCTTGGTGGTTCAGCTCGTGAACGGCTACGATTGGTCATTGGGCCTTGGGCATTCGCCATTTTGCCCCGAAAGCCACGCGGCCAGCGAGTTGCACCCTATTCAATACCGTTGGCGTTGTACGTGTATAGAGCGATTCACGCCCCATCGTAGCGGTCGCCCCCCGTGGCGACCGGCGTATTCCTTGCGAGTTCGCGGGCCACCAGGGGCGGCGGCCGCTACGCCATTGCGTGAAATGCTCTAGCGTCCGGGGACTGGCTCTTTTTTGCCGACCTGGAGGCTTTCCACATGGATCAGTCAGGTGACGGCATGGCGATACCGTTGCATCGGAAGGGTTTCAAGGCAAAAAGTGCCTGTCCCCCTTCCGCGGACGCTAATATGACAGCGCTGGATGGCGCTTTCCGGTAGCGGCCGCCCCCCGTGGCGGCCGGCGCCTGAGGCCCTTTCGCCGCCCAACGGCCGCCAGAGGCGGCGGCCGCTACGAAGCAGCGCTGTCATACTAAACACGTACATGGCGTTGTACGTGTATAGCGTTTTGCGGAGTACGCATCCGTGCGCCACCACTCCGCTGTGAGCCGTGCCTTGCGTGCAAACCTCACTCGCCACCAGCACCACCCGCCAAGCACGCATCGCTCAGCGAGCCCGCCCCGGCCGTTGACGGAAATCACCATCCGGCGCTGTCAATTTGATGGCCCTGGCAAACCCGCCCCCACCCTGATAAGCCCCTCCCCGCCAGCCGGCAGCAGCCGTCCCAAAATAATCGAAAATAACATTTGACAGACCTCATAGATGGGTGTATGGTACACCTAAGTACTGGGAAGGGT
>JAAYDF010000163.1 GCA_012729395.1 Phycisphaerae bacterium | reverse complement strand
TGAACGTCTACCCCTCGGCAAAACCCGCGGAACACACGCGCGTAGCCACACCCGTGAAATCGAAATCCCCGCTTAAGCCTATGACGTGCAACGGCTTACCTTGTCCCAGCAAGGGTAAGTTGAGGCTTGCGGCCGCACAGTTCTGTGCGATGCTCTCAGCCGACTGCCGCTGAGACAGCACCCCAGCGGTGGTTGTCCCCATCTTGCCTCTGAGTATCGGACCTTGGCTCTCCCGAAGGCCCACCGCGCCCGGCCGCGAACCGCCGATAACCTGCGCCGAGTCCGCGCCGCACATCTTCTCGTCAGACTCTCCGCGATCGGCAGTGAAGCCCCGCCTGTCAGGGGACGATGAAGAAGCAGTGATGCAGGGTCCGTGCGCGGGATCAGGCTGTGGACTTCCTCCGCCAGCCGAGGCCGCCACCCTGCGGACGAGGCGACCTTCATGGATTTAGCATCCACCATAGGACTTTGCGCCTCCATTGGCATGCTCATCTGGGCACTGTGGGCGGGAACCCAGGGCCAGGTAGGTGTCTATTGGGATACGCCCTCGGCCATTCTGGTCTTCGGCGGCTCGATCTTCACCGTGCTCAACACGCAGGCCATCGAGCGCTTCACCGCCATCTTCCGCGTCGTACAACGTGGCTTCTTCTACCGTCGACGCACCATCCCCCACACCATCGAGCAAATCATCCAGTTGGGCGAACTTGCCCGCCGCGAGGGCGTCCTCTCTCTCGAAAACGCCCTCGGCGATATCGACGATGAATTTCTGTCCAACGGCATTCGGCTGGTGATCGACGGAACCGCGGCCGGCGAAATCGAACAGATCCTCGAGGCGGAACTGGCCGCGATGGATCAACGCCACAACCAAGGCAAGGCCGTGCTTGATCTCTTCGGCAAGTACGCCCCGGCATATGGCATGATCGGCACCCTCATGGGCCTCGTCGCCATGCTGAGCAACATGGACGACCCCACCAAGATCGGGCCGGGCATGGCCGTCGCCATTCTCACCACGTTCTACGGGGCCGTCATCGCCAACGTGTTCTGCCTGCCGATGTCCGACAAGCTGAGCTACCGGCACGAGGAGGAGATGCTGCTGCGGACGGTGATGGTCAAGGGCATCCTCTCTCTGCAGGCCGGCGATAACCCGCGCGTCACCCAGGCCAAACTCTCCGTCTACCTGCCGAACCGGGTCCGCGATTCCATCAATGGGCCAGCCACCTCCGCCCGGCAGGCCGGAGACAAGTAGCCGACAGGAGGCCTGGACGTGCTGAGCAAGAAGAAGGCACCGGCCGGCGCACCCGAGTGGGTGCTCACCTACGGCGATATGATGTCGCTGCTCTTGTGCTTCTTCATTCTGCTCGCCGCCTTCGCGGATTACGAAAAAGGCGGCGGCGCCGCCGAGATGAAGGCCGCCATCCGCTCACTCCAGGAAGCCCTCGGCATGAAGGTGCCGCCAGGCAGCCTCGCCGACGACAAAATCGACTACAACAGCATCATCGAGAAACTCAAACTCGCCATCAAAATGAACAACGACCGGTTCCGCGGCGACACCCGCGAACAGGGCATCAGCGGCGATAACTTCCGCCTGCGACGCATCCGCGACGGCACGGAAATCACCATCGGCGGCCCCATCCTCTTCGAACCGTTCTCCGATCAGCTCACCGAGGATGGACGCCAGTCGCTCGAGGAGATCGCAAGCTCGCTCACCGGACACCGCAACAAGATCGAAGTCTGCGGCCACGCCGGCGAAGAGCCCCGACCCTCCGACTGGACGGTGCAAGACGTCTGGAAGCTCTCCTACACCCGGGCGGAAAACGTCGCCCTCGAACTGATTCGCAACGGGGTCAACGAACGCAGTATCCGCATCATGGCCGTCGGCGCCGGCGAGCCCGTCACCCGCCGGGCCTATAGCCCCACCCAGCGCGTGGACAACCGCCGCGTCGAGATCATCGTCCGCGAGTCACTCATCGATGATTACGTCGGGGAAAAGCCCGTGCAGGGCATCGAGGCCGTGCCGCCTACCAAAGGCTGACCCAGAACTTGAGAAACTGCGGCCCCAGCCGGCCAACCAACAGGCTCTCACGCACCAACTGCATGCTGCCCTCCAGAGCGAAGAGCACTTCCATCTCCCGTTGAAGACTGCGAATACAGCCCGCCTGCAGAACCTGCCAGCCGACGGCCGCCCAGGTCACGCGGATCATCCAAGCTCGGACGCTGCGACGCATGTGTGGTTCTCCCATTTGCGGGCCAGGCCGCCGGCCTCGATCAGCGCTTCTCCTGGCAGGTGCAGACCATCTTGCCACAGCCCGGGCAGCCTTGCCCGTACTTGACGCGCAACGCCTCGCTCAGGTCCACCCCCTCGACATTCGCCAGCGTCGCCAGCCAAGCCAGCACGTCTGCGAACTCCTCACGTAAATTCTCGCGGTCACGCCCGTCAGCCACCGCCGCGGCCAACTCGCCAACCTCTTCCATCAGCCACAGAAACGTGCCCGCCGAGCCCCGCTCGCGATCCTTGTGCGAGTACATCCGCTCGATCAATTGCTGAAAGTCGCGAAGGTCCATACCGCAATCCTGATGCTGCTCGGAGGAAAGAAGCGATAAGCGAGAGAGCGGTGCGCTCACACCCTGCCAACCGGGGGTCATCACCCCCGGCTCGGTCGCGATGCCCAAAAATTCTCGGATACCCGCCTACCACGCGAAGTGCGAGAACGCCTTGTTGGCCTCGGCCATGCGGTGCACGTTCTCGCGGGTGGTCATGGCCGTCCCCTCGCGATGGAATGCGTCGATCAACTCCTTGGCCAGACTGTTGCACGTGGGCTTGCCACCGCGACTGCCACGGGCCGCCTGAATCAGCCAACGGATGGCCAGCGACTGCTGCCGCCGACGGTTCACCGGAATCGGCACCTGGTAGTTCGAGCCGCCTACACGCTTGCTGCGCACCTCGACGTTCGGCTTGACGTTCATCACCGCCGTCTCGAACACCTCCAACGGCTCCGCGTCCTTGACGCGCTTGGCGACCACGTCCATGGCATCATAAAACACCCGGCTCGCGACGCTCTTCTTGCCGTCGTACATCAGGCAATTGATGAACTTGCTGACCAATTTGCTGTTGCAGCGCGGATCGGGGCGGAGCTGCTCTTCTGAACGCGTGAAGCTCTTGAATCCCATGACGCCTTCTGTCCTCGATTAACGAACCAGACTACTCTTCCATCTCGGCAACCCACCGCGGAGCCTCACCCCAAAGGCAAAGCCTCCCGCGCAGACCGGCCATTATGCCCGCGCACGCCCCACAAATCAAGCGCCCGCCCAAAAGGGTGCAGCTAAAACGGTGTCAGGAACCTTTATCCGGGGCTCGGCCGCCGCGGCCGCGCCCCGGGCAAAGGTTCCTGACACCTTTTGGGCCGCACCTTTGGGACCACCGCTTGCGAACCATGGCGACAAGTCGATATAGGCTCATTATCAGCAATGAGTTACATCGCTCAGCCCCCCCATCCTCCCGCTCCAGGAATCCGCCGCCGCAGTCGTCGAGACCGGGCCGGCCGCCCACCCGAGGATGGCGGCACCGGGGCAAAACGCGAACCGGCTCGCCCGAACCCCAACGGCATTCCACAACTCAACCCCGCATCGCGCCAAGCCCAACGGCGTTCCACAGCGAAGCCCGGCTCGCGCCAACGCCAACGACGCTCCATGGCGCAACCCCGGGTCGCACGAACGCCAACGGCGTTCCATAACGCAGCCCAGGGTCGCGTAGCGCACCCTGGGTCACGAGACCAACCACCCTGCGACAAACCCCGAAAGGGTTTCATAACCGGCCGCGGATGAACCACTCGGCGGGTGGCATGGGTCGGTACTCCGACCCGTGGTGGCTTCAGGCAGGCCACGGGCCTGAGTACAGGCCCATGCCGCCAAGCCGGCTCCGACGTCCCGGCACCCCGGCGGGAAACGTATGCAACCCTTCCAGGGTTGCGGCACACCTGCGGGCATGGCCCCCCGGGGTGCGCTGCGCGACCCCGGGCTGTGATCACGAACCGCGTTGCGGTTCGGCGCAGCGACCTCCGCTTCTTCGCGAGCAGCGGCAGACCTCATCGAAAGCCCGCCCCGTCGCGGGCCAACCCGTTCGGTAACCGTTCACGAGTCGAACCACCAAGACACCAAGGAATGGCGCCTCGGCAAGCAGGCGCATGCCCGATTCTTGCTGTTCATCCGTCTTGGTGCCTTTGTGTCTTGGTGGTTCAAATCATTCGTGCGTCCGGTCCGCCGGCAACGGGGCTGAGTCACCGCGGCAACGAGAGCCCTGTGAACGGTTATCATCACAGCAGGCACAGAGGTTTTGAACAACGAGAAAACGGAGGGAACGGAGACCAGGGCGACCTCTCTGTTTCCTCCGTTACCTCTTTGGTCAATACTTATTACTGGTCGTCCCCTCTGTGGCCGGTTGCACCGTTCGGCGACTTCACCGGCTCCCGCACCGCCTTGCGTCAACAGGTGGCCGAAGATCCGCTCATGCCGGTGGGCCGGTTCACGGACGACGAGCGGGGCGTAACAAGTAGAATGCCCCCTGGAATGCGTCGCCCGGCATCTCGCTCCGAAGGAGCGAAGGGGCGTAGCCACGGGTGGAGTGAGCCGCAGGCGACCGGAACCCGTGGGATTAGCGGGCCACACGCCGTGGCCCACCCCGAAGGGGTGGAGGATGGGGCCGTGATGCCGGCTCGGACGCCTGCCGGTCGCCGCAACGGAGGCCATGCCGTTCCTCCCGATGCCCCTTCGCCCACCCGATCGCGCACCCGGGTCGCGATTCGCTCGGTCCAAGGCATGGCCACAGGCCGTCAGGCGCGCCGCCATGCGTCAATCATGGGCTTCATCCCCTCGGCCCGCCCAGCGAAAACCCACCGCGTCCCCGTTGCACAACCCGGGAACGACCATCCGGGCGACACGGGGCATATTCACAGTCAATCCGATCGACCAAGGTGTGCCAACAAATAGGTGACTGTCCCGTCGCCGGTCCTGCTGCCGAGTTCATCCCGACATTAGTCGTCCTTATCGAGGAAGAGGCAGCGGATTCCCCTATCTCTCACCCAATCACGCTTGAACCGAAGCAGTTCTCGCCGGAAATCCCAGGGCGGGCGGGACAACAAAGGATCTTCGGCCTGTTGATCCATCAGCGAGAGGTTCACATACACAACATCGTGCTCCCGTTCCGCCACGTACGTAACTGGCTGGAGGAACTTCGCCTGTTGGTCGTTGGGCGTGAACACCGCGTGGGAGATATAACCTGCATCCTGCTGGAGAACGAAGTCGGCCAGGATCTCCAGTTCTCGAGCGTGCGTCGAACCATCCTTTAGTAGTTCGAACCGCAACTCCAGACCGAGACGAAGGTCTGACGTGTTCCGTAGCCGCTCAAAGTTCATTAGCTTGGCCAACAAGAGCGTGAGCGGATCGAACGGGCTGTCTTGGTGGTTCTGATTCGCGTATTCGACCCGAATCCAAACCTGTGCCTGATCGCCCACGGTCTGAAGCCTGCCGTCCTGCCAGTTGCCATTCCCGTCGAAGCAACTCGGGATCCATTCGACGGTTCGGCTATCGAAGGTGACGCGCTGTGTGAGGTATCGACGTTCCAAGCCGATGATCCGGCGGCAGTCGATCAGATCGAGAAGAGCGGGCCCCAAACGAGCGAGTTTCCAACGCCCCCATTCCTGCAGCTCATCGCAGACGATTAGCAACGCCGCCAGCGGCTC
Organism: Phycisphaerae bacterium; assembly: GCA_012729395.1. Classification (GTDB taxonomy): domain Bacteria; phylum Planctomycetota; class Phycisphaerae; order UBA1845; family PWPN01; genus JAAYDF01. The sequence continues at coordinate 3,404 of JAAYDF010000163.1, read as the reverse complement.
ATCTCTGACACTGATCGGTTCCGTCATCAAATTATGTTTGAGGATCGCAACAAGCGCTGGTCTGTACTTGCTTTCAAGAGGACCAGGACTGTCGTATGGTCGGGTCGGATCACGCCCTTGGTCGATTCTTCGGAGGATCCGACGAAGGTGAAGAAAGCTGACCACTCCGTGATCAAGACGGCTGCCCAGAGGCGCCTGGAGAGAATAGCTCTGTGCCTCGCGATTCATGTCCTTGGATGATTTGACCAGACTCTTCTTGATCTGCCCGAGGAATCGTTGGACATGGTCGGAGTCAAAGGCCGCCGCTCTCTCAGAGATGCCGCGGTATGTCTCCAGCAAGTATCCCCGGTCGTGAAATAGGGTAGCCACACACCAATTCGCCAGTTCCACGGACTTGAGCGGAAGAGGGTCATGGTTGAAGCAGTTGCGACGCAGAGCCGTCTGGAGCCGATACCCCATTGCACAGACCCTCAAGACATGGAAAAGGTGGTCGCGATAACCGGGCTTACTCTGATAAAGCAGTGCCTCGAAATCTGCCGCATCGCTCAGTTCTGCCGCCACGCGGATTGCCTGCTCCACACCGCAGCGTCTGTAGGCGAACTCCGCTGCCGCCGCCGCCCATGATGAGACTCTGTCAGGTTGTTTGGCATGGAGCCCGGATTCTATGCCATCAGATTCGGAGTGTTCATCTAGAACCACGGACAGCCACGCCAAGAGCGTCTGCTTCTGGGCATCGGTCTTAAACGATCCATCGGTCAGACGGTCAACAAGGGCGTCCATGTAGATGCCTTGGCACGCTTCCGTGCATAGGGCGTCGATGTCGCATCCCCATCGGATACGTACAAGCGCAAGAAGCCAATCTATAACCGCGATAAGAGTGGTTGATCTGGGCTCCGCCACGCAATCTGAAGTCCGACCGCCCAGCACCGCGCGCGCCCCCTCAACTAGACTGAGGATGGTTGTCGTGGGGCGTAACGCTACTCGTCTCTCATCCAACCTCAGAAGAACGGCTGCAGCCGCCATGTGTTCCGAATAGCCGGGATGCTGATTCGCCTCCCATCTTGACAAGTAGTTGCTCGCGACGATAGCAAGCTGTTCAGCCGCTCGAAATCCAGCTCGCACAGAGCAGTCCTCTGCTGCAGTGAGAGCTTCACTGAGCAAGGCACCCTTGGGGGCTGATTGCCGAAACAGGTCCAGCAGGCGCTCGCGAGTACATTCAAACTCAGACATCACTCGTTCCCTGAGCCCCCTCGGCGAGCAAGGGACGCAACACGCGATTGAGAAACGCTTCTCCTTCGGCCAAGTCGCTGCTTTTCTCGACGACGACAACTCCCTGACACGCTTGTTGTGAGAACTCCGCCGAACCCTTGCCGACTTCTGGAACCGCCACGAGCTTCAAGCCATAGGCTGCGGCGTCGGCGCGCACTGACGGTCCACCCCTGGCCGTAAAGAGCACGATCGGCACGATTCGGTTGTCAGGGAGCAGTTGGCCCGACAATTCGTCTGGCGATTCTTGTTCGCCGCGAATCACCGCGGCCAGGAAAGCGCCCTCGCTTAGCGATGAAGCCCCCGGGATCGTCCGGAGCATAACGTCCATGACAATTACCCTTACCCGGTTCTCTGTCAGCCATTGATGGGCTGACTGGCCATCAGACGTTCTCTCGTACGACCATGAAGGCTCGTACCGATCTATGGCCATCAAGATGGCATCAAGATGCCGTGGGCTATCTTCTAAGAACAGGATCGTGATGATGAGCGGATCTTCTGCAGACGAAGCAGGGTTTCTGCCGCCTGCAGCGTCCGCTCTGACTTCTGGCCCATTCGTCATCTTGGTTTCTCCTCCGCCTCTGGCACAAACAATGTTATGCTGATCCGAGCGTACCCTTCAGGGTCGCCCGAGGTTCGTCGCTGAGATGCTATCGTCAAGTCCCCCCCGTGCGCCTCGGCTATGGCCCAGGCGAGGTACAGGCCCAGTCCAGTTCCCTCCGAGCGCTCGAGCCTGGCCTGCCGCGCATGGCGCCCGCGGTAGTCCTTCTGCTTGACCATAATGATCTCGTCCCGATCAATAGGCAATCCGACGTTCTCCACTTCAAACGCGGTCAACTTGCGGGAACGATCGCTGTAGCAAACAACTTGGACGACGGTCCCTTCCGCAGAGTACTTGTGGGCGTTATCCAAAAGGTTGAAAACCGCGATTTTCAACAATTCCCTATCGGCGACAACGTGTTTTGTCGCCAATCCATCGAAGTCCTTGGCCCACAGTAGGGTAGCAGGATCTTTGGCCCGCTTGCCACTTACAGGCCGCCCCAAGAACGAGAAGGCTACTAGTAACTCTTCCACAAGTGTGACCAGATCCACCGGCTCTTTCTTCAGGCACTGCAAACGCTCATATAAGGTGAAGCCGACCGCAAACTTGTCAATTTCGCCGCGAGCCAGGTCAGCCCCAATTCGGCCGGCTTCGACCGCCGCTCTTCCGGACTCGTAGAGCCAGCGATGCTGTTCCTTGGTCGACGCAGGCAGACGTTCCAACTCTGCCGCCAGCATTCCCAGTGGGCTGCGCATGATTTGGATCGGAGCTCGTAACGTGTGGCTTAGGCTGCGCAAAGAGCGTTCCAGGTCCTCCCGGTGCCAGATCCCTCGGAGACGCTCCGAGATATCCTGGCACGTCTGAAGGATCATGTCCTGGGCCAACTCGCTCACCTCAGATCCGCGTTTCGGAAGCGGACTTCGACCACTCTTGTCTCGGTTCTGAAATGCGAATACTAGAATCCGTTCCCCGAGCGGTGCGAGGATGAACAAGACCTTCGGATCCTCCGAAAGCCCCAGCCACCCTTGCTTGACAAGCGAAGAGAGGGCCCCTCCTACAGACTGCTGCCACGGGTATCGACCCGAGGAATTCTTGTCACGCAGCCAACGGGTAGGCTGCTGATCGCCCACCGGCAATGTGCCTTCAATGGGCACCGTTTGTGGAAGGCCTGGGATTGGCGGGTCGCTGGCCACTAGGTCCAGACGACCGGTCTCAGGCGGTTGGACAATCAGGTAGGCCCGTTGGAATGCCCAGAATTGCCTCATGCGACGAAGTATTAGGGATAAATCCACAGGCCGACAGCCGGTTCGGCGCCGGGCGATGGCTAAACGCCCAACCAGTTCCTCCTTAAAGACGTTCTCGGTCCGCTCACGCCATTGGCGATAGCGGGCCTCCCCTGCCTCCTGAATCATCGCCACGTTACGGTCGAGCTGTCTGATCTTTGCCTGAAACTGATCTTCCTCCAAACGATACGGAGGTAGTGTCAAGTCCTGTGTAAATTGCCTCGGGGCATCCTGCCGGTCCAATTCGTTACGCCACTTTCGATTTCTTCTTTGAGGATGAAGAGGGTAGCGGCACCGTCGGGCACAGGTGTGCC
>JAAYDF010000162.1 GCA_012729395.1 Phycisphaerae bacterium | reverse complement strand
TCATTAGCGGGGACAGGACTCGAACCTGTGACCTCGAGGTTATGAGCCTCGCGAGCTACCAACTGCTCCACCCCGCAATCGATTGTCAAACGACGGGTGCATGGTAACCGCGGGCGGGCGGTCTGTCAAATGGGCCAGTCCGGCCCGCGGGCGGCGGTGGGATGGGGCCGCGACGGGGTGACGGCGGCGGCACGTGGGAAGGCGTCGTCTTGGCCGGGCGCGGTGAGCAGATACTGATGCTTGTACTGCTCGTTGCTGCGTCGATAGCGGTCGGCCTCGCGGCGGTCGAGGTCGGCGAGGAAGCCAGGCGGCAGGAGGTTGACCCGCACCGCGGCGAGCCGATCGGTCTGACGTTTGCCGGCGTATTCGATGTTCACTCGGCACAGGGCCACGTCCAGGGCGGCGACGAGATCCTCTGCCCGATCGGCTACTCCGGGCTCGTCGCCCCCTACGTGCAGGAGGTAGCCGGGCGGGTCGGCCCACTGCGGGGCGAGCACGAAGTTGGCGACGCCCAATGCGCATTGCCGACGGGCCTGCTCCATGGCCAGAATGACCTGATGCTCGGTGAGCTTCTCGCCGGCCAGCGAGCAGGTGCGGCCCCCCTTGTTGAGGAACTCGATGAGCGGTGCCTCGTGGATGTACCCGGTCACGCGGACCAGGTCGCCGAGGTCGTAGCGATACAGCCCGGCCGAGGTGGTGAGGATGACGAAGTACTCCTGCCCGAGTTCAAGTTCATGGCAGCGGTAGGCCCTGGGCGAGGGCTCGCCGATACGATCGCGGGGTATGAACTCGAAGAAGCCACCGGCCACGTCGAGGATGCCGCCAGGCGTGCCGTCGTCGACGGGTACGGAAACGCGTCCCTCACTGGCCAGCAGGCCGATGTCACGCACCGGCACATCGCCGAAGTAATGCGGATAGTCGCGGAGGTAGAGGCTCATCGTTCCGCCGGTCCAGTTGGCCAGGAAGGCGAGGTTCCAGTAGTGGCGGGGCAGCAGTTGCCCGTGTTCGGCGACGAGCTCTTCGAGCCGGCGGGCGACGGCGGGCAGAGCGCGTAACCGCGGACGGAGCAACTGGCGGATCTCGGCGGACACGGGCAGATCCTGGCGTAGCGTGCCGTCGTGAATGTCGCGGATGAGCTGGTCGCGATGGGTGTCGGCGGTACGGGCCAGTTTGAGCATGCTGGCGGGATTGGCGGCCACGATGAACGCGGGGTCGGCGGGGACGGCGAGGCGCATGATGGTGTAGTACTTGGCCGCGGCATCGTCGATGCGGGCGAGGCAGGCCGGCGACAGGTAGTACTTGCGCACGAGCCGTTTCTGCGTCGCCGCCATCAGCCCGGTGATCGCCCCGCAGGGGATGCCCGCCGAGGTGCAAGACTCGTCCATGCGCGAGGAGATCTGCACGATGCCGCGCAGGAAGGCCGCGGGGTGGTCGAGCATCGCCTTGATGCCGAAGGCGTTCCACCCCCGGCGATACTCGGCAAGAAACGGCTGGGTGACGGGGATGTACTTGGGCTCGGCGGTGGTGCCGCTGCTGAGGGCAAACATGAGCACCCGCTGCCGCGGCCCGAACAGGGCCCGCAGGTCGCCGGCTTTGACCCGTTCGATGTAGGGCTGGTGATCCTCGTAGCGGAGGATGGGCACGCGGCGAACAAAGTCGGCGGCGGAACGGATCTGCTCGAAGCCGAATCGCCGGCCGAATTCGCTGTCCGCGTTCCGGCGGATCTTGGCAAGGAGGGTCTGTTCCTGCTCCCGGCGAGCCTGCCGAGTAGCAGCCATGAATCGCCGGTAGACCCGCTCGGCGTGTGAGCGGGCGAAGAGGAATACCAAACGATCTGCCAGGGATGGACGGTGCTCCATGACGGCAGGTATGGTACGATGTCGCCTCGCGGAAGGCGACTTTTCGGCGGACGGTACGCCGAAGCCCAACGAAGCATAGACACAGAGGAACATGACCATGAGTCAGCGGGTTTCTCGGCGGCAATTCATCGCCCGCGGCAGCACCGCGTTGGCGGCAGCGGCAGCCCTTCGGACCACCCGGCGGGCGTCGGCCCAGACGGCACCCTCCAATCGCTTGCGGATCGGGCTGATCGGCTGCGGCGGACAGGGCAAGTTCGACACGCACTGCATGCTGGAGGCCGGCGGCGCGGGCGTGGAGGTGGTGGCCATCGCCGACGTCGACCAAGGCCGCGTCGACCAGTTCGGCAAAGAGCTGGAAGAGAAACGCGGATTCAAAGTCGAGGGCTACAAGGACTACCGCCGGCTCATCGATCGTAAGGATGTGGACATCGTGATCGTCGGCACGCCCGACCACTGGCACGCGGCCCCGACGATCCTCGCCTGCCAGGCGGGCAAGGACGTCTATGTCGAGAAACCGCTTGCCCACAACATCAACGAGCAGAAGCGCATGATCGAGGCGGCCCGCAAGTACGGCCGCATCGTCCAGGTCGGCCAGCAGCAACGCTCGGACGCTCACTTCCGCGAAGCGATGGAGTATCTCCAAAGCGGCACGCCCCTGGGCCGCATCACCCGCACGCTAACCATCAACTACGGCAACGAGAGCCCCAACGGGATCGGCAATCCGCCGGACGGCCCCCCGCCCGAAAACGTGGATTACGACATGTGGACCGGCGCCGCCCCGCTGCGGCCATTCAACCCCAACCGCTTTCATTACCAGTGGCGGTGGTTCTTCGATTTCGCCGGCGGCATGATCTGCGATTGGAACGTACACCTGCATGATCTGATCCACTGGGGCATGCAGGTCGACGCCCCCGTGGCCGTGTCCGCCACCGGCGGCAAGTACGTCCTCACCGACAACCGCGACACCCCGGACATCCTGGACGTCGTCTGGGAATACCAGGGCCCACAGGGACCGTTTGCCCAGGTCTACACCATGTCCAAATGCTACGAGAAGGGACGATACCGCGAGGGATATGGTACCGAGTTCTTCGGCACTGAAGGCTCGCTGTTCATCAATCGCGGCGGGTGGGAGGTCACGCCGCAGATGCAAGCCGTCGAGGTGGATGACCCGAGCAACCCCGGCAAGAAGAAAACCGATCACCAGCCGCGGACCAATCCCATCAAGAAGGACGGCGGCGACAGCCCCGTGCCGCATGCCCGCAACTTCCTCGATTGCGTCCGCTCACGACGAGTCGAGGATCTGCACTGCGACATCGAGGTCGGGCACCGCATCGCTTCCGCATGCCACCTCGGGAACATCGCCATGCGGCTTGGCAAGAAGATCTGGTGGGACGGCCAGCGGCAGATCATCACCTTGCAGGATGGCACCCCGGACGCCGTGGCCAACGTCTGGCTCGGCCGCGAGTACCGCAAGGGCTACGAGTTGCCCGAGGTGTAAGCCAGGCAGCAAGGAGTAAGCGAGCCCCGCTCCTGGCTTGCCGCTTCGCGGTAAGCGAGGAGTGTTTGGAGCGCGGCTGCGATGCTGCGGGAGTTCATCGCGATGAAGAACGCTACCGACAGACAGCTCGGCGACGCAGCCTGAGGGGTTGGGATGACGAGGATTCTGTTGATCGCACTGGGTGGCGGCCTGGGATCGGTGCTTCGCTACCTGATGGCGGGTTGGACTCAATCGTTCGTCGCCGGCCCCTTCCCCGTCGGCACCATGGCAGTCAACGTGTCCGGTTGCCTGATCATCGGGTTCGCGAACTACCTGTTCAGTGGGCCGATGCCGATCCAGCCTGAGTACCGGATCGGCCTGACCATCGGCCTGCTGGGCGGATACACCACGTTTTCCACGTTCGGGTGGGAGACCATCGCCCTGGTAAACGACGGCCAGGGCTGGCGGGCACTAGGCAACGTGCTGCTCAGCGTCGGGCTCGGACTCCTGGGCGTGTGGCTGGGGTGCCGCTTGGCCCAGCGCTGGGCGGGGGTGTAGTGTGGCGGCACGGGTACGCCGGGTGTGACACCCGCATCTCGCTGGTGCAAATGGCCCAGTGTGAGGTACCGGCGACTCGCCGCCTTGGGAGGCAAGCATCAGACGGCGGAGGTGGCGGATGAAACTGGAAGGCGAAGCACAGCTGCTGCGGATCTTCATCGGCGAAAGCGATCGCTGGCAGAGCCAGCCCCTGTACGAAGCCATCGTCCTGAAAGCCAGGCAGTTGAACCTGGCCGGCGCGACTGTGCTGCGCGGCCCCATGGGCTTCGGCGCGGACAGCCGCCTGCACACCGCCAAGGTCCTCCGTCTCTCAGAGGATCTGCCGATCATCATCGAGATCGTGGACAGCGAACAGAAAATCGCAACCCTGCTGCCGCATATTGACCAGATGGTCACCGAAGGGCTCGTCACGCTGGAGAAGGTGCGGGTGATGAAGTACCGGGCCAACGGCAAGGAGGCCAACCACGTCAATAGCGAGCATCCACAAGAATAACGCCGTCCCTGTTGACGACCACGTGGGACAGCGGGCATGATACGTAGTCAGACGGCAGCGGTGGACCGGGGACCGTTGCCATGATCGAACCAACCCCGTCCAGGAGCAATTTGAATGGCACGCAAGGCAACAACCACGCGAAGGCGTTTTCTCCAACAGGCAGCGGCGACATCGGTAGGTGCCGTCAGCTTCCCGTACATCATCCCCGCTTCGGCGTTGGGCCGCGACGGGGCGGTCGCCCCAAGTGAACGCATCGTGATGGGCACCATCGGGACCGGCGGACAGGGCCGAGGGCTAACCGGCCGGTTCCTGGGTTTGCCCGGCGTGCAGCTCGTCGCTGTCTGCGATGTGGACAGCGGACACCGCGACCAGGCGCGGGCCATGGTCAACGAGAAATACGGCAACCAGGACTGCGCGGTTTACGGCGATTTCCGCGAGTTGCTGGCCCGCAAAGACATCAACGCGGTGATCGTCGGCACACCCGACCACTGGCATGCTCTCGCCGCGATCGCCGCAGCCAAGGCCGGCAAGGATATCTACTGCGAAAAGCCGCTCGCCAATTCGGTCGGCGAGGGGCGGGCCATCTGCAAGGCGGTCAAGGAGAATAACGTCATTCTCCAAACCGGCAGCCAGGAACGCTCCGGCCCCAACGCCCGCTTCGCCTGCGAACTCGTCCGCAACGGCCGCATCGGCAAGCTGCACACCATCCGCATCAACCTGCCTTGCAGCGACGGGCACCACAAGAAGGTCCTGGAGATGAACGAGCAGCCGCAGCCCGAGATGCCCGTGCCCGAGGGATTCGACTACAACATGTGGCTGGGGCACACCCCCGTGGTGCCCTACACCACCAACCGCTGTCACTTCTGGTGGCGATTCATCCTCACCTACGGCGGCGGCGAGATGACCGACCGAGGCGCACACATCATCGATATCGCCCAACTCGGCAACAATACCGACGACACCGGTCCGGTCGAGTTCATCGCGAAGGGCAAGCGATCGACCACCGGCCTGTTTAACGCCTTCATGGATTATCGCTTCGAGAACATCTACGCCAACGGCGTGCGTATGATCGGCGAGAACAAAGATCCGCGGGGCCTCAAGTTCGAGGGTGACAAAGGTTGGATCTTCATCCACATCCATGGGGCCAAACTCGAAGCCGAGCCCGCCTCACTGCTGGATGAGAAAATCGGCGACAGCGAGATTCAGCTCGGCCGCACGCCGGGCCACCAGGAGAACTTCCTCGACGCGGTCCGGACGCGCAAGCAACCCTTCGCGACCGCGGAGATCGGCCATCGCACCGCGAGCATCTGCCACCTGAACAACATCGCCATGGCCCTGGGCCGCCCACTCAAGTGGGATCCCAAGGCAGAGCGGATCATCGATGACCCCGAGGCCAACGCCCTGCTGACCCCCGTGATGCGCAGCCCCTGGCGGCTGTAAGCCGCACGCTTGCATCGTATGACCTTGGTAGCCCCCGAAAAGGTGTCAGGAACCTTTGTGCGAGGTCACGTCCTTAGAAGCGTGACCTCGCACAAAGGTTCCTGACACCTTTTCGGGGGCCACCTCTCCAAACAGAAAAAGCCCCGGACCCAAAAGCCCGGGGCTTCTTCTCTGGAAGGATGCTACAGTCAAACATCACCCTCCCGGCTCAGCCGGGAGAGCGAGATAAGGTCACAGGCCCTCGCAACCCGGGTCCGCCGGAATGGCCGGCCCACTCCAACAGTTGAAGAAGGCCGTGAAGTCATCCTGATCGATGAACTCGTCGTCGTTGCGGTTGAAGCAGGAACACTGCACCGGGACCGGTTCGAAGCTGCCCGCGAAGCACTTCTGGAACTCACCGAAGTCCGCTTGGTCCACGTCGCCGTCGCCGTCATCGTCCGCGAACGGGATCGCGCAACAGGCCACGTCATCGCAGGAGATACCGAAGCCTTGGTAGACACCGCCAAGGCCTTCACATTCGCCTCGGATCAACTCCTGGCAGGAGCCGTTTGGCAGACAGCAGGCTCCCGCCGTACTGCTGGGCTCGCCGCCGACGACCACAATGCGGTCAATATAGGCGGCATGCCATCCCAAGCCGCTGTCCTCCTGCATGTAAACCCACGGCCCCGGATCACCAAGACACGCGCCAGTTTCAGGATCTACCTGGCAGCCAGGCCCCGTTCCCATGGAGACCCTGTTGAACGCCCCCAGATACTGCCGCGGAACCGTGGCCTCGTTCAACACACTCTGAGTGCGCTCGGCGTAGCTCTTCGGCGCGATCAGGCGAACGATGTACTCCTCGGACTTGACAATCAGCTCGAAGTAGGCCTGACCCCAATTGTAATTGAAGTCGTTCGTCGCTCCGAAGATGTTGGTCCGCAGATCGGTCCACCGGTTTCCGTCAAAGGTGGCGGCATGATACTGCGTGGGCTTCTTACCCGTCTCCAGGTCACAAGGGTTGCGGTCGGTCTGGGCCAACATACCGAACGCCAGACTTGCCCAGACACGTTCTTCATCCAAGGGCGGATGGGCAGTGGCGATCTGAGCATTGAGCCGCTGCTGAACAACAATCGGGAGGTACGGACCGCCGGAGCATTCGGCGTCCTCAGTACACGCCTGCCCCTCGTTAGGCCCATCCTCGCAGACAGCCTGCTCTTCCGGAGTGCATGGGAACTGGCACTGGAAATCGCTCGTGCAGAACGAGCCCTCAACCGGGCCACCGACGCAACCGATACAGTCCGCATTCGCCGCGCACGACTCGCCATCCTTAACCCCACCGACACACTCTCGGCAATCAGCGTTCGATGTACATTCCGGCCACTCCGGCCCGCCGGTGTTGCAGGTCTTGAGGCATTGTTCATTTGATGTGCAGCTCATCCCGTGGTTTGGCCCACCCAGACATTGCAGCCCCGTGCCGATATCCATGCACTGCCAATCCACGCACGTCGGCCCTTGGCAAACACCCGTCGAGCAGTACGCGTCAGGATGCAGCAAGGCACAGTTGCAGTCGTACCCGTCGAACATGCAGTCCTTGACCACGTAGTCGGTCGGAGCCCGCTCGTCATCCAACTTCATTTCGACGTAGAGCGGCGAATTCGGCGGAGCACCGTCCGTTGAGTGGTACATCCAGTACTGAAGGATCAGTGGGTTCTCATCCGTCCCATTGAGGCTGTCCGAGCCTGGATACTTCTGGGCCACCGCTTCGCTGATGTCGAAAGTGTGATACTGAGTACTGGTGGAAAACCCCGAGTAGACAACCCTGTAGGGGTCGGTCACCCAGCCCGGATTGCCCTCCCAGCCTTCCCATCGGCCTGGGTCCTCGGTGACTTCCATCCGGTTGCCCGGCAGGAAACGCACCCAGTGCACGGAATTGACCATCCACTGGGTGGAGGCGGTATAGGCCCCCCCGGTACAGATGTTGTCCGGAGTCGGTGGATAGCCCGGCCAGCGGCTTTCGGCCAGCCGGTTGACCTCGCAATAACTGTCAAAATCGTCGCACCAGACCATATCCGCCGGATCAAACGGCGTTACCCCGCGACCCTCGGCAATGCCCTGCTTATCCGCCGGAGGAGGTAGTGTCAAGTCCTGTGTAAATTGCCTCGGGGCATCCTGCCGGTCCAATTCGTTACGCCACTTTCGATTTCTTCTTTGAGGATGAAGAGGGTAGCGGCACCGTCGGGCACAGGTGTGCC
>JAAYDF010000161.1 GCA_012729395.1 Phycisphaerae bacterium | reverse complement strand
CGGTGACGTATCGCAACGCCGTACTGATCTTGCGGGCCACCGCCCCCCGAACAAACCCGCCGCGCTCCGGAGCACCCTTCGCCCGAAACCACGCGTTGACTGTCGGGCGCACGCGCCGCAGAATGCCGTCCATGTCCCCTCGGTACTGGCCGGCTAACACCGCGCGAAGCGTGCCCGGCGCGACCCCGAGCATCTTCGCGAAGCCCGCCGCGGTCATGCCGGGGCTTCGCAGGAACGTCTCGGCCACGCGTACCCCATCGGCGCGTTCGTCCTCCGTGAGCGGCCGGTCCGCCGCCGCGTCCGCCAGCGGGGCCACCCGATCGACACGGGCCTCCCGTTCCAGTCCGGCGTACACGGCATCCGCGCCGTCCACCGCGCCCGCCGGCCGATCGTGTTGGGGAGGTTTCGTCATCCGGCCACCTCCCGTCGCGGGGGCTCGTCCATTAGCGCGTCGAAGTCCGCCAGATCAGCATCCGCCCGGCGCCGGGCCGCCGCGGCACCAGCCTCGTTGCCTAAATCGTACTGGCTTGCCAATGTTTCCATTTCAGCCATTATGTCGCGTATTGCCCGTGCTTCCGGATCTTCCTGCGCCGCCGCCGCCCGCCGCCGCTTGCCGATTTTCTGCGCCGCCGCCGTCAGATCGGGCCGCACGAGCGTCACCTCCGGCGCCGGGGGAGGTTCGAGGTATTGGCGCGTGCGCTTCTCCGCCTCCATCGACGCCTTCGCCTTCAATCGGGCCGCCGTCTCAACCTTGGTTTCCATTGCTGTCCGGACAAGGTTGGCCCGCTCTCGAATCTGCCGCATGGCCCGCTTCCGGTGCTGGGCGGCGGCTCTAACCTCCTCTTGGGTCACCCCCCGCAGCCGGGCGTTCGTCACCTCCACCAGCGGCCGCCCGGCCTGATCGCACACCACGACCGCCTCCGCACGGTCGGGCAGAAGACGCAGCCACACTTTCTCACCTTGGTACCGGCGTAACGCCGGGTCATAGTTCCCATACAGTACACCCTGCCAGCGGACACCGTCGCGACCCACCTTCACCGGGCCAACGAGTCGGGCGCACAGGAGGTCCAGGACCGCCGCGTCCGCTTTTCGGATCGGGCCCCTAAATTGCGCCATTGCGAGGTTCGGCGTGAATCCGTTCATCCCCTCGCCGCTGTGGGGGCGGGCGTGATAGTCGGCCAGGCCCACGCGCGTGGCCTCGATGGCCTCTTCGAGCGTCGGGGCGGCCATTACGTCCCGTTTGCGTTTTTCGAGGTCCGCCGGCCGTGCATCCGGCGTGCCCCCGCAGTAAAGCGGCTGGCCTTTGTCTATCACAATAGCCAGCGTCCGGAACGCCGACTCAATCGACTTTGCCCACGGCGCTCGAACCTCCGCGTAGTGGCAGTGTACGCCTAGGTGTTCAAACGCGGCCGCCTCGCGGCTGGCATCGCGCGCGTTCCACCCCCGCCTCGCCCGCCGGCCGCCAACGGCTCTGTAGTCGGCCCCGTTGTCGATGGTAACGTCCGAGGGCAAACCCCACGCCACCGCCCCGGTTTTGAATGCCGCGAGGATGGTATCAGAGTTCGCGAGAACCCCCAGTGTCCACCCAACGAAGACCCGAGATCGCGCATCCATCCACGCCGTCAGCTTCGGCCTCACCAACCGCCAGCCGGCCCGATGACAGGGGACGCGCACCCAGAAATCGCATGTTCGCTCGTCCCCGATCCAGTGCGTGCCAGCGAGAACGTCGGAGTAATCGCGGCGGAGTTTCGGCACGACCTCGCCTCGGAACGCTTGCTCGCCGCGCCGCATATAAACTTTTTCCGCGAGGGGGATTTCTCGCTGCACGCGCAACTGCACCGTCCGCAGCGACGGCCAAGCCCAGCCTTCAGCCTTGGCCACCGCGGCCGTCTCTCTGTGGGCCTCTGAGATGGGCACTCGCTTCAATGTCAGGTAGAGACGCTGAAAGTAGGCCCACGCATCCGGCGAGCACGTCGCCGCGCGTGCGTCATCACTGGCCCGTTTGCGGCCGCGGGCGTCGATGTTGCCGTCGAAACCACTGCTGCCCGGTGTCATCCGCAGGCGATACCGGGCCATGGCCCGGTAGGTGACTGAGAGTTTGCGCTCCGCGGCCCATCGTGCGTGTTGTGCATCCGCAGCGAACAGTGCGGCGCAGGCCTCCAAGGACAGCGTTGGCCGCTCCGCCGTGAAGGCGTCAAACCGACGCAGCAGCGCCGCGGTGTTGAGGAACCGCTCCCGGTCCGCCTCAGACCACAGATCGGCCCCCGGCGGCAGAACCAGGCCACCCAGCGTGTTCGGCCGTGGACCGCATTCGAGCAACAGCCGGGCGGGTTGGCCGTTGGGTAGGCGGGCTTCGGGGGAGAGGTACCAGTCGCCACCGCGGCGATCGGCAAAGGCGGGTGACAGTGCCGCTGCCCATCGCCGCGCCTGGCGGGCCGCCGACGCAGGCCGGCCGCTGAAGGCGCCGGCCTTGACCAGCGCGGTCAGTGAAATCCAATTGATCGGTTCAACTGACTTGCTGACATGCATGGTGTGGGGTCTCCGCTCCCCGCCGAACGATGGAGGCGTCGCCACCGGATGCCGGTAGCAAGTCGCCGAAGCCCACTCCAAGACCACGGGCAATCGCTTGCCCCACGGACAGGGTTACCGGCCGGCCATCGAGCACCTTGCGGACCGTATTCACAGACACGCCGGCGCGGATGGACAGGTCCCACCGGTTCAGGCCTGCCTGAAGGCGAAGGCCCTCCACTTTGTGGCCATCGAGTTTCACGGTGTCGCGAGCCATAGGCACCTCCCACTTCGCGAATCTCACTCACACAGAGTGCGTGCATAGTACATCGGCAGACCGTCTATGTCAACTGCAATCTTTCGATTTTTCTGAGCGGGCCGCTATACTGAGCGAATCATGGCCCGACGCAACGGCTTCGCCGAACAGTTGCAGCGCCTTCGCAGGTCTAAAGGCTTGTCTGCGCTTGAGTTATCGCGTCGAGGCGGGTTTAGCGTCAACTACGTCCGCTCGATCGAGCGTGGCCTGAGATATCCGCAGCCGGATGCCGTCGAGAAGCTCGCCCGCGCCCTGGAATTGACGGGCGAGGAGCGGGTGGCGTTTTTTCGAGCCTATGATTCCGGCCGAACTCCGCAGGCCATCCGCGATGCTGCCCGCGAGGTGTCCGTCCCAGGTCTGGTTGTGTGGCATCGGTTGCCTCGCCTGCTCTGGGCCGTTCCACATGCCGATGGTGCTTCCGCGTACAGTGACCCCGACCGCATGCTTATGCACGTTGTCCAAGCCGCGGCTTCACTTCTCGCGTGGGTTGCTTTAGATGAGCAAGACCTCACCGCTCGCCAGCGGTCGCAACTTCTCAAGCTTGGTGATGCCGTCCGGGCCGCAACCATTGGGAGCCACGTACCCACTTTGGTGTCCCGTGGACCGAATTACCGCATGGTGCACGCACCCGACGCCTATCTTTGGGCGGCGCTTCCACAACTCTGGCGACGTGTCCTGCTATCCTCGGATCGGTCCGCCGCCGATCTGGTAAAACGGCTGAAGCAATGGCGGTATGAACCCGCCACTCCGGCGACCGGGCCGCGTGTCTCCTTTACGTTTGACACCTTCCCCCGGCATAACAGCTACGGCTTGCACCTTATCCACCCTCGCCACGTCACCACCCTTCACGACGCCCTGGTGGCGTACCGGCTGATTGATCGCCTGGGCTACGATAAACCCGCCGACTTGCCCCTGCCCCTGCTCAAACGCTCAAAGCTCAAGGACAGCATCCACCGATTCCTTGCCCCCACGAATGCCGAACTGGAGAAACGGACGATTGGTTTGGCCCAGAGCGATGCCGACTTGCGTATGGCACGGGTGCAAAATCGGATGATCGCCTGGCACCGCCGCGGGGTCTTTGCCGGGTTCGTGTCGCGAATCTTCGTCTGTGACGCAGCCGCTTGGGATCTGTTCGAGGAAGCCCCGGACGCCATGCGAGCCCGTATCGCTGACCGGATTGTCTTCGTTGAGGATCTTCCCAAACGCTGGCCTGAGTCGCCGGCGTACCGGGCTTGGGTGGCGCACCAGGAATGTCAAAGGGACACCCCCGAAGCGGCCCCGGCCAACCAAGCCAACCAAGCCGCCCCCTGACCGCCCGGCCGACCAGGCCGCCCACGCCCCCGCCCCCCGCCACCGGCCGCGGTGTCCTTACACTCTGCGTGCTCTCGCCCCGACCGCCCACCTCTGGTGCCCCAGCCAGGCCGGCCCCCCGGCCAGCGACCAGGCCGCCCACCGAGCCCAGCGGCCGGCCCGTGGAGCGCTCTTCGGCGAGGCGCCGAAGGCCGGTCGAGGCCGGCCCGAAGCCCCTTCGTTTCCCCCTCATCCCCCACGGCGGCACCCCGTCACCCCCGACACCCCCGCCGGCCAAGCCGTCCCTTCCCCGACCGACTACCCAATATGGAGTGCCCCCTTTGTGTCCGTTCGTGTCCGTTCGTGTCCGTTTGTCCGCGCGGCCTGTCCGCGTCCCCCGGCCCGATTCGCCCCCCATCCGCCGCCCGGATCGCCCGTAACCACTTGTCACACCGCCGCTTGTGTTCCCCGCCTCCCGCCCGGCCCGCGCAGGCAATAGTGGCAGCGTGTTAGGCAAATGTTAGGGACGACGCCTGTTTTCGGCGCAAAGCCCAATCCGCCCGGTTTTGCCTCCCAACCGCCATAAGGTGCGTCAGAACCGCGGGTTACGGCCCTCTCGCTTTTTTTCGGGCTTTGTCGCTTTCTGGCCGTTTTTGCTTGCGCCTTACACTTCAGTTGTGTTGATCCTGCTCGGGGTCACTGTTGAGCGGGTTGGGCATCGGGACACTGGGGCGGTGAGCCTTTCGCGGGTCGATCGGATACCAGGGCGGCCATGCCTTCCGAGTGGGCCCCCCCTTGGGGATCTAAAATCGAACCGGATATTCTCAATCAGGGCCTTGCGTGTGCCGGGATTGCGGGGGTATAATGCGTTCACGTTGCCCGTGGGCCATGCACGGGCTACCGGCGAGGCGGGATGGCCCCGCGCAAGGGGGTTCCAGCGCCGAGCCACCGGTGGGAATGGGTGTGATGGAGGGCGGACCTGAGTCGCCTGACGCCCGCCCCCAGCACCTTTCTGTCCTGCCGCGGCGCTATCATCCCGCAAGTCATCAATTCTTCAGAGATCCCGCGAGCGTGTGCGCGGTACCGCTTGGTTGGTTCGCTTCGGCCGTGGGGCTGGGCGATCATCGGAAGCGTGAAAGGAGCGTCAACATGTCACTCGTGTCTCATCGGTGTTTCTGTGGAGCTGCGCTGATTGCCGCCATAGCGGTTGCGACGGCTGATGCAAACATCTTTCCCTCCGCGGTCAAGATCACCAGCGTGACCCCGGGGGGCGTGACGGTTCGCTACATTCTGAATGAGGACGCGGATGGCAGCGGGGGTAACCCCGGCGTGCAGATTCGCGTTCTCAGGGCGAGCGATCATGTGGCCGTCAAGACGGTGCAGTTGACGGCACCGGCGGCCGGGACGCGCCGGGGGGCGTCGACCTGGATGTGGGACAAGACCGACGATGTGAGCAATCCAGTTCCGCAAGGTGAGTACTACTTCGAAATCACCGCGAGCGACGATGGTCACGCCATCTGGACCCAGATCAGCGACGACGCGGATGACAACAACAAGTACAACAGCCTTCGCGGCGTGGCGGTCAACAGAAACCCCGAGAGCCCGTATTACGGGCGCATCTACGTCAGTAACTCGGTAGCGGGGACTGTCTCCGGTGGTCCGACGCTTGGTGATGGCATCTACATGCGGAATGCGGACTGTTCGGATTCTGATGTTGGGCAAGGCTTCACCGCCCGGACCGGCGGCCAGGACTGGACGCTGAGTGCCAACAGCCCCTTCCGCCTGAGGGTTGGCGAAGACGACAGTCTGTTCATCGCGGACTACTCCGATGCCCACTCGGGGGTGTACATGGCGGACCCGGACGTCAACGGGGCGGTTGATGTTCTCGACAGCAGCGATCGTGCCAGTGGTGGCCTCTCGAGCGTGCACGGGAGCATCGTGGGTTCGGCCGTTCCGGTCGGAACGCTCGCGGGCGGTGACTTGCAGATCTACGCGATCGACGAGGACTACCCGAGTCCGATCAACAGCCTGATGCGGTGGGATGTGAACGCCGGTCCGTTGCCGAGTACCAACCCGCCGACGCTTCTGAACAGCCCGTTGCTTGCGGTCTTCGACGTGATCTGCGATGTCGCCCGAGCTCCGGATGGCAAGTTGTTTTTGATGCAGTATCGTTACGAGGGTTCCGACGTGGCCAGCGTATTCGTGCTTTCTCCTGACGGCGGCACGATTTTGTGGGATTCGCTGGCCGCCACCCATGCGATTGACCCGGGGGCCAATGATTATCTGCGGCAGTGTTACGGCGGTATCGCGTTGACTTCCGATGGCTCGATGATGGCGATCGCCAAGTACGCTTCGCAGACGATGATCGTGCCGATCGATCCGGGCACCGGGTTGCCCGACCTGGCGTCGCGGGTCGAGGTTGCGAGCGGATCGGCTGCCTACAGCAGAGGTATTGATCTCGACGCGGTGGGCAACGTGTACCTGGTCACCAGCGGGCACGCTCGTCTGCGCGTCTGGTCCCCGCCGACCGGGGCCAACAGTTCCACGACGCAATCCGGGACCTTCACGACGGCCGGCCCGACCATCTTGACAAATCCGCAGAGTCAGACGGTCTGCAGCCCCGGGGTGCCGAGCGTGCAGCTCAGCGTGACGGCGACGGGCACGGGGACGCTCAGCTACCTGTGGCTCAAGAACAACAGCCCGCTGGCAAACGGCGGCCACTACTCAGGCGTCACAACCAACCAGCTTACCATCTCGCCGGTCGACGCGGGTGACCTGGGCGTTTACCGGGTGGAAGTCACGGATTCCAACGGCACGACCCCGAGCGAGGAGGCGTTGCTGGCGATGTATGCCGCACCGACGATCACGGCCAATCCGCAAACCCAGATGGTCACGGCAGGTGATAGCGTCGGTTTCAGCGTGGGAGCCAGCAGCGCGGTGACGCCGAGCCCGACGCTGAGCTACCAGTGGCGGATGAACGACGTCAATCTTACCGACGATGGTGTCAACGTGGTGGGGGCGACGACCGCCAATTTGATGCTGCACAATGTGGCGGTTTCGGGAAGTGGGGCGAAGCTCCACGCCGTGGTGACCGATACCTGCGGGCAGTCGGCGAGCAGTACCGTAGCGACCTTGCTGGTAGTTGAGATTCCCTGCCACGATCCGTTCGCCGATTCGGACGGAGACGGCGACGTGGATATGTACGATTTCGGCGTGTTCCAGTCGTGCTTCTCCGGCCTGGAGTTCTACACTGATCCTGCCTGCCGATGTTTCGATCGTGACGGCAATGATGTGGTGAATGCCGTGGATCTCGGTGACCCCTGGAACCCGCAGCCGAATACCTTCATGGCTTGCTTCAGCGGGGCGGCCATACCGGCGGATCCGGACTGCGATGGCGAGGCAGCGAGTTTCTTTGAGGACTTCGACGTGGATCACACCGCGAACTGGGTCGTTAATAAGGGCCCGAACCCGGACGGCAGCAGCGCGAACTTCTTCTTCGATTACTCCACAGTGGGTATCCCGGCAGCACCGGGTTCTAACGGGACGACTCGGGGTTTGCGCCTGGCGGCCAACGTGACGGGAGCGACGTTCAGCGGGCTGAGTGTGTCGCCGGCAGGGCAGAGCTTCTCGGGAGACTACACGCTCGAGTGCTACATGTGGTTGAACTACAACGGGCCGCTTAACGGAGGCGGCGTCGGCTCGACGCAAGTGACCGGACTGGGCATCGGCACGGCGGGCGGCGTGGCCACCTGGGCCGGATCGGGAGCAGCAATCGATAGCGTGCACTTCGGCATGACGGGCGACGGCGGTTCCTCCGCTGACTTCCGCGCCTACTCGTCCGCCGCGACCACGAGCTACCAGGACGGCTCGTCCGTTTACATTGCGGGTCCGGAACTGACGAATCGCAACTCAACTCATCCGTATTACTCGGTCTTTGGGGGCCAAGGCGCGCCGGCAACGCAGCTGGCATTGTTCTCTAGTCAGACCGGGGTGACGGACGTCGGCGCGAGCGGTTTCGCCTGGCGGCATGTGAAGGTTGTCAAGTCAGGCAACTTCGCCATCTGGATCGTCGAGGGGACGCCGCTGGTGTTTGTCGATCTGACCACCGTGGCCCTCGGTGGCGGGAACATTCTGTTCAATCAGTATGACATCAATGCCACGGTCGCGACCGACCCCAATCAACTGCTCTTCGGGTTGATTGACAATGTCCGTGTCAGCCCGAACTAGGCCGGGATTGCGCGGTCCGCGATTGTAAATGGATGCATACCTCACGGGCGGCTGAGGTCGCAAGTCCCCAGCCGCCCGTGTTCGTTCGCCCATGCTGTCATGAGGTTCTGGGCGAAAAAAGGTGTCAGGATGATTTTTGCGGGGCAGGCAAAGGAAGGCTGATTCTTGGGGGGCGCAGGGACGCAAATCCAGAACAAGGTTATACTCAGCGAAAAATCATCCTGACACCATTTTCTGCCGGGAAGAAGCGTGGAGGTTGCCATGCCCAATGAGCCAGTGCCGGCCGTTACTCAGCCGGGCCGGATTGTGATCGTCGGTGCGGGTTCGGTTGGTTCGACCATTGCCTACGCGGTTATGCTTCGGGGGTTGGTTTCGCAGATCGTGCTTATCGATCGCGATGAGTCGAAGTGCCGAGCCGAGGTGCAGGATCTCAATCATGGCCGACGGTTCGTGCCCAGCGTACGGATCTGGGCGGGTTCGATCGCGGACTGCGCGGAGGCGGAAATCGTCGTCATCACGGCTGGCAGCAAGCAGAAGCCCGGCCAGTCGCGGCTGGATCTGGCACACGCCAATGCCGCCCTGTTCAAAGAACTGATTCCCGCGATCACGTCGGTCGCTCCGCACACCATTCTGCTCGTTGTCTCGAATCCGGTCGACGTGTTGACCTGCTTGGCGGCGATGCTGCATACCGGTGGCCCGCAACGGGTGCTCGGCTCGGGTACGGTGTTGGACAGTGCTCGGTTTGTGTCGTTGCTGGCGGAGCGGCTCGAAGTGGCCCCGCGCAGTATCCATGCCTACATCGTGGGAGAGCACGGCGACAGCAAGCTGGCGCTGTGGTCGGGTGCCGACGTTGGCGGCACGCCCTTGCTGCAGGTGCCCGATGCCCGCGGACGGTTGCTCAGTCCTGCCGACCGGAGGGAGATCGCGGAGCAGGTCAGGACCGCGGCAGGGGAGATCATCGCGGCCAAGGGGGCTACCAACTGGGCGATCGGGCTGGCGGTGGCGCGGATTATCGAGGCCATCCGCCGTGACGAGAACGCGGTCCTTACGGTCTCTCACCTCCTGAAAAGCTACCACGGTCTGACTGACGTGTGTCTTTCCGTGCCCTGCCTGGTCGGCCGCCATGGTGTCCAGCGGGTACTCGAAGTCCCTATGGATGCCCAGGAGATGGCGGCGTTCGCACACTCGGTGCAGGTCATCGGGGAGGTATGCCAAGCTGCGGGTCTTTGAGTCATCAGCCAGAGGGTTTGGCTATCCCGGGGAGTCTGGCTCGCTACGGATATTTGTAACGTGTTGTCCAGTAAAAGGTTATGTCGGCGTTGCGGTGTCGGTCATAGTCATGGTATGATTCCGCTCCCGGCACGGTTGGGCCGGGCGGGCGAGTTGCCATCGAGGAACTCCCCAACTCGTGGGCTTCTGCTACAGGAAAGGATGGCCTGACCATGGCAAGACCGGTCACAATCTTCACCGGACAGTGGGCGGACCTCAAGCTGGATCAACTCTGCAAGAAAGCCAAGAAGTTCGGCTACGACGGACTGGAATTGGCGTGCTGGGGCGATCATTTCGAGGTCAGCAAGGCACTCGAGGATCGCAGCTACTGCAAACGCAAGTGGGAGACGCTGCAGAAGAACAAGATCGACTGCTACGCAATCAGTAACCATCTGGTTGGGCAGGCGGTGTGCGATCTGATCGATCCGCGGCACAAGTCTATTCTGCCGCCGCACGTGTGGGGCGACGGCAAGCCCGAGGGTGTGCGCAGGCGTGCGGCCGCCGAGATGATGGACACCGCCCGCGCGGTCCGCAAGTTCTTCGAGGCCGCCCCGGTCGCCATTCGCAAGAAGACCAAGCGCGTGGTGGTCAACGGCTTCACCGGCAGCAGCATCTGGCATCTGCTTTACTCCTTCCCGCCGGTCCTGCCGGGGCAGATCGAGGACGGGTTCAAGGATTTCGGCAAGCGTTGGCTGCCGATTCTCGACGTTTTCGAGCAGGTCGATGTTTACTTCGCCCTGGAAGTGCACCCGACGGAGATTGCCTTCGACATCGCCAGTGCCGCCCGGGCTATCGAGGCGGTCAACGGGCACAAGCGGTTCGGCTTCAACTTCGACCCCAGCCACCTGGGCTACCAGGGCGTCGATTACGTGCGTTTCATTCGCGAGTTCGGCGACCGCATCTTCCACGTGCACATGAAGGACGTTGGCTGGTCGGATGTTCCCACGCGGGTGGGCGTGTTCGGCGGGCACACCGATTTCGGGCATCCTGACCGCTTCTGGGACTTCCGCTCACTGGGCCACGGGCGCATCGACTTTGACGCGATCATCCGGGCGCTCAACCGGGCCAACTACGACGGCCCGCTGTCGGTCGAGTGGGAGGATGGTGGCATGGACCGCGAGCACGGCGCCGCCGAGGCCTGCGAGTTCGTCCGCAAGGTGGACTTCGCCCCCTCGCAGGTCGCCTTTGACGCGGCCTTCAGCGACGATTGACCGGACGCCCGCAGGCAACGCTTTTTTGCAGCCCCATGTTCGCGCGGTCACAGAGCCGCGGCCGTGAGGAAGCAGTCCAAGACCGCTCCCTTATGGTCGCGGCTCTGCAGGTTACGCCGATTTCGCGTAAGTGGCCGGCGGAAAGCGGGGGGCGTTTTCTTGCCTTGATGCCGTTCCGACGTGATGACGCCGACATGCCGTCGGACGGCTAAGTCGTGCAGAAAACGCTTGGGCCGGCAAAGAAGAGGCGGTCCTCGGACGCTACAGTGACGAGTGGCCGAGAGGCGCCAACATCGTTGGTGTTGATGCCACGTCAGTGATTGGACTCATCCCTTTTCCATCCTGCTCCAACCGGTGCTCCTGGGCGGTTCGACTCGCGAAAGGTTGCGGTTGGCGACGGGCGAGGCGGCGGCGGCGTTTCAACGGCGAGTTGTGCGTGGTGCCAATCGCGGACGGTTCATGCTATCCTGGCGCGGCGTTTCGGGGTTTGGATTGGGAATGGAGGATAGCGCATGTGGTTGCCCATGGTTTGTGCGATGGCCTTGCTGGGTGAGGTGCCGGCCGAGCCGATCCAGGTGTACGACCTGACTTACACGCTGAGGTTCGACGCGAACAAGCCGACCGAGGTCGCGGACGCCTGGGATCATTGCCACGCGGTGGCCACGTTGCAGGGGATTGTCAATCGGGAGGGGCCGAGCCTGTATGTGCGGCTCGTGGAATCGCGTGGCCTGAACATCGACGACTATTGGCTCAAGCGCATGTCGGAGCCCGGGCAATGGCTGCACGGCCGGCCGGTCAACGAGATCCGCGACATCATGGCGTTGGTGAAACACTACCGCGGGCGGATCAATGGAGCGGTGGTGTATGACCCACGTGTGCCGGCCACAAGCAACCTGGCCTCGACGATTGCCGGTGTCGAGAACCTGATCGCGATTCGGTACGATCCTCGGCCGGACAGCTTGTATACCATGGTGGTGACGATCGGCCCGCGGTTGCCGGTTGTTCGCCGCCTGATGAACGAGGACGGCAGCCCGATGTTCACGGGCCGGGGCACGATTCCCGGCACGGACATCCCCTCGACGGGCAGCGCCAAGTGCGACGCGTACCTGTGGCTCAAGCATCTCTACCTGGACACGGGCAAGGTGGACGCGACGTATGCTGGCTACTACATCGATCCGTGGTGGATGCGTTATCCGCGGGCGTCGCACCCGAACCACCATACACTGAGCAACCACGACTTCTTCGTTGCTCGCAAGGGGTGGTTCTTCGACTTGCATGTCTGGCCGGACGAAGCCCCGAATGATGACCCTGGGCAGCGGCCGGGCACCGATCTGGAGACGCTCAAGGCGATGCTGCTCAGCGCCTACCGGCAGGGGGGCAAGGAGCGGATGATCCATGTCGGCGGCTTCACGCCCTGGGCGTTCAAGTACACAGACCACGGGAACGCGGGTGGCAAGCATGGCGGGGTGGCCACGGAATGGGAGATGGTGCGTATTTGCAGTGCGTACAACGCGTACGTGGACGCGGACGCGATCGAGTACGGAGCGATGGCCAACGCGTCGTTCTTCACGCACTTCCCGTTGCGCGACAGCTACTCGCAGCGTTGGGTGACGCACGAGGAGCTTCGGGCCAGGGGTTACCTGACAGCCGAGGGGCAGGTGAACTTCGACGGGCGAGAGTTCATGATATTCTACGTGGGCGATTTCGACTCAGCGGCGTGGATCTACCAGACTCTGCCGCGGTTGTGGGACCACCCGGCCCGAGGCGGCATTCCACTGATGTGGTGCATGACGCCGCTGGCGGAGCGGCGGGCGCCGATGGTGCTGGACTACCTGCGGCGGACGGGGACGCCCAACGATTACTTCGCGGTGGCGGACAACGGGGCGGGGTATCTCAACCCGGGGATGCTGCACGAGCCGCGGGATATCTCGGGATTGCCGTGCGGTCTGGCGGCTTGGGCGAAGCATTGCCAGCCGATGTACCGGCGATGGGATCTGACGATCACGGGTTTTATTATCGACGGGTTCGCCCCGGGCCTGAGCGCGGCGGGGCTGGACTGTTACGCCTCATTCAGCCCGAACGGCATTGTGCCGCAGAAGAGCCCGGCCTCGTTGCTGCATGGGAATATGCCTGTGCTGCAATTCGACTATGATCTTGGCGGAGCCCCGGAGCAGGCGGCGCAAGTGGTCATGGCTCGGGTGGGCGTCCGCAAACTGCCGTTCCATTGGTTCAGGTCCATTCTGAATTCGCCGGACTGGTACGCATCGGTCTATGAGAGAGTGCGGGAGGCGAACCCGCGGATGGAGTTGCTCGATGCCCCGACGTTCTTCGAGTTGTACCGGATCTATCTGAAGAACAATCCGCAGGCGGCGACCGGCCGGATTGAAAGCGCCCTGTAGAGGCCGTGTTTCCGTGGCGGCCGGCGC
This sequence comes from Phycisphaerae bacterium, assembly GCA_012729395.1. Taxonomy (GTDB): domain Bacteria; phylum Planctomycetota; class Phycisphaerae; order UBA1845; family PWPN01; genus JAAYDF01. The sequence goes on along the minus strand of JAAYDF010000161.1, from coordinate 56,530 downwards.
AAGTGACAAGATGTGCGGCCGTCGCCACGGGGGGGCGACCGCTACGGAGGCGCGAACGGCCACCTCGGCAGGGCACGCGGGTTGAGGTGGTCATCGGCGAACCGAGACGCTGCGAACCGTGCGCAAAGCGAAAGCCGCAGGCTCGGATTCCGCAAACGGCCATACGAGGAGAAGGCTGGTGCCCTCTCATCCAGGCTTTACTGAATCGAGCCCGCGGCTTGGCCTGATTGGCTCCGCAACGGTTAACCACTACAAATGGTCTACCGGAGCGAAGAAACCGGTCACGCTGGCTTTCAGCCGGCGAGGCCGCCGAAGATGGCTTTGATGGGCGTCCAGACCGGGCACCAGTCAACGCCGAGCCAGTCGCCGATGAACGAGCAGCCACTGTTGAACGCCAGCACAGCCAACGCCAGACCGATTGCTACCTTACGCATGCCATTTCCTTTCGATTGGACACACAAACACTATGCACGAACACAACCTGAGGTTCGTGCATGACAGTCATGTCGAAGACCCAGACCGCGAACATATAGCAGAGCTCACAGGCAGCTCGGAACCGCGCCGGTCCGATGTCCACCGCTACACTCACCGGTAGAGTAGCAATCTGCCACAGTCTGTCAAGCGATTCCGCGCGTCATCGGCCGGCGGAGATGTCAGTCTGCCCCGTGAATCGGCTTGCCCTGCCGTGTGGTGGGTAGGCTGGAGCATCAGAGTATGGTACCGGCTTGGTGCGAGAAGTGCTCCGCCACGCCATCAACAAGTTGACTCGGTCCTCTTGCGTCAACAAGTTGACTTGGTCCTGGTCCAGTCGGCGGGTTGACTCGGTGTACAGGGCGACAGTGGGTCACGGGTCGGCGGTGGTTGTCGCTCGCTGACCGTTGGTGGCTAGTGTGCGACAGATGGCATCCTGCAGTCCGCGAGCGGCGGTGGCTCCGTTGGGTATCTTCTGGGTATCATTGCAGAGGATACTGAAGGTGTAGCGTTGCCCGTCAGGCCCGAGGACGTACCCGCTGAGGGAGGCGACGCCGCCGATGTAGCCGGTTTTGCCAAAGACCTTGCCCTCGATGTCCTTCATGCGTTGGGAGAGCGTCCCGCCGTTCTCGCCAGGCGTTGCCAGGTTGGCCCACCACAGCTCGCGTCGCGGGTGGCGATCCATGTGCTGGAGGACGGTTGTCAGGACCACGGGGGCGACGCGGTTGTTGTGGCTCAGTCCGGAGCCGTCATCGATGGCGTAGAGATTCTCGGGCAAGCCCAGGGACGCAAGGAAGTGGTTCATGGCGGCCCGGCCGTTCTCGAGCGTGCCTTGCCGCAGCGTGTTGCCCGGGCCGGTGTACGCGCCGACGGTTTTCAGCATGGCCTCGGCGAACATGTTCATGCTGCTCTTGTTGATCCGCCACAGGAACTCGGGCAAGGGGGATTCATGGACGGCAACAACCTGGAGGTTGGGCGGTAGGGGCTGGCCCGGGATGCGCACCTGCTCGCGTCGATCGTGGCCGGCGATTTGGATGCCTTGGCCGGTGAGGGACGCACGGCAGGCGCTGGCGAAGAACGCTCCGGGATCGGTGATGGCCATGGAGAACGGGCTGGCCGCGGTGCTCGGGCGCGAGACGGAGCCCTCGACGCTGACGGTGAGCGGGCCGGAGCCTTTGCGCTTGATGACGGGTTCTCCCTTCGCGGCGGTTTTGGCCTTGTTGTCGAGGCGGATCCAAGCGACATCGGGGATGACAGTGACGGAGACGGCCTGGCCGGGTTGTTTGCCGGGAGTAATGACCAAGTCAACGCAGTTGTCATAGTAGTTGAGTCCACCGACGGGGGCTGTATACCACGACTGCATGTTGAACTGGGAGGGCCAGTTGGGGTGGACGTGTTCGAGGTCGAGGGCGTGGTCGTCGTAGACCAAGTCCCCGGCGATGCGGGTGACGCCGCCGGCTTTCAGACGTGTGGCCCACTCGTGGAAGATGGCGTCGGTTGGCCGGTCGGCTTGGCGGGCCAAGCGAGGATCGCCCGTGGAGGGGTCGCCGGAGCCGATGATGACCAAGTCGTTGCCGCGACGGGCGAGGATGGTCTCATATTTGAAGTCGGCGGGGAGTGTACACAGGCCCGTCGCGGTGGTCAGGATCTTCTGGTTGCTGGCAGGCTTGAAGAGTTGGTCGCTGGCCTGCTCGTAGATGACGACGGGACTGGGCCCGAGCGTCTCGACCCGGATGCCGATTCGCATACTGGCCAGCTTGGGATCGCCGGCGAGCTTGGCGATTTGCTCGGCAAGGGTGGCGTGCAGGGAAGTCTCGGCAACGGCGGCGCCCATCGGCGCGAGCCCGAGGGCGAGCAGCAGGCCGCCTAGGAATCGGATACGCCCACTGCGGGAGCCTGTGGCCGGATGGCACCCTGTGGGGAGGATTCTTGCCAGGCGATGCGTTCGCGACTGCCTGTTGTTTCGATGGGCTCCTGTCCAGCCAGCATCCATGCAGGTACTCCTTTGCTACCGTGGGGAAGGGTTCAGTTTCTGCCGCACAGCATCTGAAGCGTGTGCTGCGGCGCCTGTGAAGGCCGCGGGGCGGTTGATCCACTCGGCTTTCGCCCCACTGGTTTTCGCACAGGCCCGATCCGGGTGGGTCTGTGTCTGCGGCCGGCCCCAAGAGACTGGGACATCCAGCCGGCGCTTCAGGTCGCCGTGCCCCCACGGTTGTTCCGGAGACCCTTTCGCGATTGACCCTTCGTGCGGCTTTGGGTACACTTATTAGCAGGACAGGCTTCATTTCGCAAACGCAGGAGAGGACCCTGGGCATGCCCTTAGGCAAGCAGCGCGGAGCCCGCATTATTTACGTCGCGGGATCGGCACGCGAGTTGCCGGACGATGTACAGGAATGGCTGAGCCGTCCTGAGCATCCGGCGGTGGCGGCTGCGGGCGTCTACGAGGCCCTGGCCATGCTCAGCGCTCGTCGTCGGCCGATGGCTCTGCTTGTGAGTATGGAATCCGTTGATTGGGATGAACTGGATTTCTTCGACTACGCGGCGCGCATATCTCGTAGCACGCCGATCTACGTTATCGGTGGCGAGCATCTGCGGGCCAAGACCGAGGCGGCGTTGACACGTGGTGCTCGGCTGTTCGACGCTGAGGCGCTGGAGGGGGACCTCCGGCAAGCGATGTCCGCTTCGCGTCGTGTGACAACGCGCGATCTGTTGGCGGGTGCGTTGGAGGCGGTACACGCTGAGTCTCCGGCTGCTCTGCGGGTGGCGGCAGGGGGGCGGTCTACGGGGACGGGCGACTCTACGGTGGTGGCGGGCCGGTCGGCGCGAGGTGTCTGGTTAGGTCGGCCAGTGCCGGAGCGTCCACCTGTCGCGCCCGATGATCAGGACGAGGAGGCGGACGCCCCCGCGCTGATGGCCGACTCTGTGCTTTCCGGGGAGGAGGATCGCGAGGAGGAGGATCGGCCGGTGGTCCGGCTTGTGTCGCAGGGAGAGGCCGATGAAGAAGCGGCCTCAGGTGAGCAGGCATCATCGCCCATTCCATTTCCCTGGGCACCGAGTGCGAACCGCCCGAAGCGTATCCCGCCTTCGGCGAGAGTTGAGCCGTCGAAAGAGCCCGACGGGGCTCAAGCGGCGGGGCGGGGGCTGGTCTCGGGACGTGCGGAGGCTGGTTCCGCGGGTTCCCGGCCTGTTCCGCCGGTCGAGTTGACGCCGGAGGAGCTGGCCGCATTGGTAGGCAAGCCGCTGCCGCCGACAGGCGTGCAGGGAGAGCCGCGAGCATGAGGCTGCCGAACGCATCATGGTCGATGGTCGGCCGGGATCAGCTCCTGGTAGTCTGTGATCCCGGGCGGCTGGCGGCGATGGTTCGGGGCCGATACCCTCAATTCGACGTGCTCGCGACGCCGACTTACTTGGCGGGGATCGCGGCATTAGCCAACCAGCCGGCTCGCGGTTTGCTGGTTGGTGTGGATCCCAATGCCCGCAAGCTTAACCAAGCCGTCGCAGGTCTTCGCAAGGCGGCAGGGGAGCGGCCGCGCATCGTTCTGTGTTGCCGGCCCAGTGGAGAGCCTGCCGCTCGGGGCAGCATGGCTGCGGGGGCCAACGATTACCTCATTTACCCGCCGCAAGGCGATGAGCTGGATCGGGCCCTGGGGCTGGCGACGGCCGCGATGACAGGTGTCGCCGATCGCGGGACCGACTCGGCGGCTGCGACATGGGATGAACTGACGGGCCTGGCCCAGGTGATGGCCGGCTTGGCGGACGGCCGCTCGGTGATGCTGGACCGCCTTTGTCGGTGGGTGGCTGATGCCATGCGCACGGCTCATGTGCGGATGGTGGCGGGTGATGAGGTTGCCTGCGTGGGCGATCCGGGCATGGAGCCCACGTTGGCGGAGACGATTTGCGCCGGGGATGAGGCTCTGGGGGAGATCTTTGTGGGGGCGAGGCAGAAGGGGCCCTTCACTCCCACAGATGCACAGAAGCTGCGGCACTGTGGGCAGATGATCGCTCATCTGCTCAAGGCCGCAGACCAGCACTGCCAGTGGCATACGCTGGCCATGACGGACGAAGTCACCGGCCTTCCCAACCGCAGGTACCTGCAACAGGCCTTGGATCACCTCTTGCAGCGGGCCGCCCAACAGCGGTTCAGCGTGACCGTGCTCCTTTTTGACCTTGACGGGTTCAAGCACTTCAACGATACGTACGGTCATGCGGCGGGTGACCAGATTCTGTATGAGACGGGGCAGTTGTTCCGTGTACACTGTCGGCAACACGACATCGTGGCCCGGTACGGGGGGGATGAGTTCGTGGTGGTTTTCTGGGACGCCGACGAGCCGCGGATCGCTGGTTCCAGACACCCGACCGATGTGCTGGCGGTACTGCGACGGGTGAAGCAGGCGCTGCAATCCCACGCTTTTCCCAAGCTGGGTCCCGAGGCGACCGGGAGCATTACCATCAGCGGCGGTCTGGCTACGTTTCCTTGGGATGCCGCCGACTATTCGGGCCTGCTCGAGCGGGCCGACGAGGCCTTGCTTGAAGCCAAGAGGGCTGGCAAGAATCGTATTCTCCTGGTGGGCGACGTGGTTCAGCGCGCCAATCCGCAAGTGAGCAAGTAGGCGTTTCTCCTGTTGTCTGAGAAGGTCCCGCGAAGCGGCCAAGCCGTGGGGAAACCGCTGCTGCCGTCCGGGGGTGACCCACGTCAGATCGTGCTATACGGGGGGGCTTCGCGGTCGCGAGTTGGCCGGCGGACCAGGGGGGCGAGCCCTATCCCGGGCTATTCACGATTGAAATCAAACCACAGATGAACACGGATGAAGAAAGGAATCGGCGTCAAACACGGCACAAAGAGGAATCAGGAAGTTCTATGATCGATATCGCATTCCTTCATCAGTGTTTATCTGTGGTTTCGATGAATAATCCGGCCTACTCGTCGTCCGCGGACTCGATGGAGGTTGTAAGGGGCTCGGTGGGATCCTGGGCGGGGGGATGCTCGTGGATGGCCGGCCGATTGCGGTTGTGCAGGGCGAGTTCGCATGCCAGGCGGATCGCGGTCTTCATACTTTCAGGATTGGCCTTATCCTGGCCGGCGATGTCGAACGCCGTTCCGTGATCGACGCTGGAGCGGATGACGGGGAGCCCGAGGGTGATCTGGCAGGCGCTCTCAAAGGCGAGCAACTTGACGGGGATGAGGCCTTGATCGTGGTACATGGCCACGACGCCGTCGAAGTGGCCCTTGCTGGCTCGCCAGAAGACGGTGTCGGCGGGGAATGGGCCCTGTGCGTCCCAACCGGCCTCGCGAGCCATGACGATGGCCGGCTCGATGATGCGTCGTTCCTCGTCGCCGAACATGCCGTTTTCGCTGGCGTGAGGGTTGAGACCGCAGACGGCGATGCGCGGACGGGGGATGCCGAACCAGTGGATGAGGGCATCGCCCATCAGGTCAATGGGTTGGAAAACGCGGCCGATGGTGAACGAGTTCCGCAAATCAAAGAGCGGCTCGTGAATGCTCGCCAGCGCGACCCGCAATCGATCGGCGACGAACATCATGGTCACGCGGCGACAAGCGAAGGCGCTGGCGAGTTTTTCGGTATGCCCGGGCCAGCGATAGCCGGCGAGGCTCCAGCTTTCCTTGCAGATCGGGCCGGTGACGATCGCTTCGAGCAATCCCTGGCGAGCGGACTTGATGGCCGCGTTGAGGAAACGCATCGAGGCTTCGCCGGTGCGGTGTCCGGGTTGATGCAGGAGCGGCACACCCAACGACAGGTCGTCGAAATCGGCGACGACCACGCCGGTTTGGATCCGTGTCGCCAACTCGTGGGGCAGGCGGAACCAATACGGATTGAGTTCGGCCTGGTCGGCGGCGTACTCGAAGACCTCGTTGAGGCCGTAGATGATGAATCGCCCCAGTCGGCGGATCTGGGGGTCGGCCAGGGCCTTGGCGATCACTTCGGGCCCGATGCCCGCGGGGTCGCCCATGGTGATGCCCACCAATGGCCGAGGGTTCTGATGCCTGGCGACCGGCGGCTCGGACGAATTGGGTGTGGGTTTACTCATGGCGTCACCATCCGTCGGCCCGCAGCCCCTCGATGGTGAGTGGTTCGGCTTCTGCTCGCTCGCGCCAACGGCCGAGCGTGGCCACCACGGTGCGTGCCAGGATGTCCGTCTCGACGTTGACTCGGTCGCCGACCTTGAGCTGGCCGAGCGTGGTGCGGGCAAGGGTGGTGGGGATCAGCGCCACGGTGAAGGAGTCGCGCTCGACGTGGGCGATGGTGAGCGAAACGCCGTCGAGGGCGACCGACCCCTTGGGGATGATGAAGGGCATCAGGGCCTGCTCGGGTGAGAATGTCCATACCCGCTCCGGGCCGGCTGCACGGATGCTCGCGACTCGGGCGGTGCCGTCCACGTGGCCTTGGACCATGTGGCCGTCGAGCGAATCGCCGACCCGCAGGCTGGGTTCGAGGTTGACCACGTTGCCGGTCGCGAGCGCACCGAGCGTGCTGCGGCTGAGCGTCTCGGGAACCACGTCGAACTCGATGATGGAATCGTCACTGCGGACCACGGTGAGGCATGCGCCGTTGACGCAGACACTCGCACCGTCGAGGAGTGGGCGGCGAAGATCCGGGGCATCGATCACCAGGCGAGCGCCGGCCGCGTACTGACGCACCGACCGAACGACACCCGTAGCTTGTACAATGCCCGTGAACATAATCGGACCACCATTGTGGAACGTGTCTGGTTTCGCATATCGCCCACGTACGTGTCCGGCGTCCTAAGAAGGGCGAAAGGCACTTCTTTGCCGAGATGCCTTTCTGACGCGCCGGCGCCGCCATGCCGTCAAGCCACTGTACGGCGCGGATAGCCTTCACGTCGGCAGAAAGGGCCTGTTCCCGGACGCTACGTGTCTGGCCTCGCGTATCGTGGACGAGAATCATCCCTGCCCGCGGTTGACAGGTGATGTGCTCGCCGGCCCAAGGCCCGTACCGTACGTTCTGCCCATATCGGGCTATTCCATGCTAGGACGATTCAAATCCCGGTGTCAAGAACACGCCTCGATATTATACCGGTCTTCTTGCGGGTGCTGGCGCTGGTTGCGGATTTGCGATTGGATTGCGGTCGCGAGCGTTGTGCGGACTCCGGATGGATGCGTGAGTACAATGCCAGCGGCTTTGCGAGCGAGGCAATCGGATAACGCGAGGTGTATCGACATGCGAATCGCGGTGACGGGTGCGACGGGCTTCTTGGGGCGGTACATCGTGAACCATCTGCTCGGGGAGGGTCATGAGTGCAGATGTTGGTATCGCGAAACGAGCGATCGTGGCGGTTTTGACGAGCATGCGACGGGGCGTTTGGCGTGGGTGCCGGGCGATCTTGGCGATGCGGAGTCGGCTGACCGGCTGGTGGAGCACGCGGACGCGGTGGTGCATTCGGCATTGTATCGGCCGGGGGCGGGCTTCCGCGGCGCGGAGGGCGACTTGGTGGTGTTCGCCGAGCGGAATGTGCTGGGCACTCTCCGGCTGATGGAGGCGGCCCGACGGGCGAAGGTCGGGCGATTCGTCTTCATCTCGACTTGTGCGGTGCACGAGAAGATCCTGGAAGACCGCGCGTTGGACGAGGCCCATCCCCTGTGGCCGACGAGCCACTATGGTGCCCACAAGGCGGCAATCGAGAAGTTCGTGCACAGCTACGGCTTGGGCGGCGGCTGGGAGATTTGCGCGCTGCGGCCGACGGGCATCTACGGCTTGGCCCGCCCAGCGGAGGCCAGCCGGTGGTACGATCTCATACGCGGTGTGGCCGCAGGCCAGCCCGTTCACAGCCCGCGCGGCGGCAAGGAGGTGCATGCCTTGGATGTCGCCCGTGCGGTGGGGATCCTGCTGAAAGCGCCCGGCGTGGCGGGTCAGGCATACAACTGTTACGATCGGTACGTATCCGAGGAGGAGGTCGCTCGCATCGCCCGCGATCTGACCGGCGGCAAGAGCGAGATTTCGAACCTGAACCAAGGCCCGCGCAACGAAATCGTGACAGACAAACTGCGGGCTTTGGGCATGACCTTCGGTGGGCAGCCGCTGCTGGAGCAGACAGTGCGGCAGCTGCTAAGCGCGGCCCAAGCATCGCCGCGGCCGGAGCAGAGCCGCGACCGTGCGTGAGCGGTGTACCTGCCCACGGCGGGTTCCTCTTGGGTAGCGGGACGTATGACATCACATGCAAGGAGCAAGTGGCATGCAGGAGAAGTTGAACCGACGAGCGTGTTTGCGGCGATTAGCGGCGGGGGCGGGAGGAATAGCCGTGGGCGTTGCGGCTCTGCGGCGCCAGGCGGCATGGGCACAGGCCACACCGGGGACGGCATCGGCTCGGGCCACTGCGGAGGTACTCTTGGATGAGCCCATTCGCGATGCGAGTGGCCAGCCCGCGGTGATCAACCCGAATCTTCACGGGCACTTCGTTGAGCATATTGGCGGCGTGGTCTACGACGGTATCTGGGTCGGGCCGGAGTCGCCGATCCCGAACATCGACGGGATTCGCCGGTCGATGGTCGAGAGTCTGCGTAAGCTGCGGCCGCCGGTCATGCGTTGGCCGGGCGGGTGCTTCGCGGATCGTTACCATTGGCGGGATGGCATCGGACCGCGCGAAAGCCGCCCGCGACGCTTTGGGCGATGGAACGAGGTGACAGAGTCGAACCATTTCGGCACAGACGAGTTCATGCGATTCTGCCGGCTGACGGGCGCAGAGCCGTATTTCTGCGCCAACGTCGGGACGGGTACGGCCGAGGAGTTCCAGCAGTGGGTCGAGTACTGCAACGCCCCGGCGGGACGGTTGAGCGTGGGTGATGAACGCGTTGCCAACGGGCATCCGGAGCCCTTTGGCGTCCGTTATTGGGCGGTGGGTAATGAGAACTGGGGATGCGGCGGCAGCTTCACGCCGGAGGACTACTGTACCGAGTATCGTCGCTTTGTGACCTGGCTGCCGAGCTTCGGCGTTCCTTGGGTGCTCATCGGCTGTGGGCCGTCGGGCAACGATCTGGACTGGACTCGGCGGTTCTTGAAGAAGTGGCGGGACGGGGCGAGTACGCCGATGCACGCCTGGGCGGCTCACTACTACTGCGGCACGTCGGGCACGGCCACCGAATTCAACACCGACCAGTGGTACGACCTGCTCGACCGTGCCAATCGCATGGATAAGCTGGTTGTCGATCAATGGGGAGCGATGGGCGAATTCGACCCGCGACACGAAGTCAAACTCATCATCGACGAGTGGGGCACGTGGCATCCAGCCGATGCCCGCCTGCGCCCGGAGTTCCAGTTTGCCCAGTACAGTACCATGCGTGACGCTCTGGTGGCCGCTCTCACCTTGGACACCTTCCACCGCCATGCCGACAAGGTGGTGATGGGTAACATCGCCCAGTTGGTCAACTGTCTCCAATCGCTATACATGACGGATGGCGACCGGATGGTGGAGACGACGATCTATCACGTGTTCGCGATGTACCAGGCACATCATCAGGGAATTGCGGTGCCGCTGCGTTTGGAAACGCCGACCTGTTCCTTCTCGCGCGAGGGCGGGCAAGCGGAGCTGTTCCGCGTGGCTGGTTCGGCCTCGCGCCGCGAGCGGGAGGTGACGGTGACGTTGGTGCACACACACCACCACGAGCCGATCGAGATCGACTTGCGGTTGCGTGAAGGCCGGGTCGCGGAGGTTTCGGGCACGGTCCTTGCGCATGAGCGGCTCAACGCGCTCAACGATTTCGACCATCCGCGTGCGGTGGTGCCGCGACCCTTGGCGGTGCCGGCGCCCCAAGCCGATGGCCGGTTGGTGCTGACTCTGCCGCCAGCCGCAGTGGTGGGTCTGCAATTGACGCTTGCGTAAGCCAAAAAGGTGTCAGGAACCTTTTTCGGGCGACGCAAGAACGCAGTTCGTCGAGCGGCAGGCCGCATCGCTCGATAAAGGTTCCTGACACCTTTGGGGGGCACCTTTGTAGCGGTTACGGGGCGGCGGGGAGGTCCACGTTGCAGCCTTCGGCGGGGATGTCCGCCTCGCGGCCCAAGGCCCAGTAGACGCCGTTAACCAGCAGACGGCGCATGGAGACGTTCTCGAAGTCCTGGGGGTGGCCGAGGGTGGTGAAGAACACGCGACCGCCCTTGTAGGTCTTCGTCCAGGCGACGGGGTTGGGTGTGCCGAAGACGGGATCCTCGGGTTTCTCACCTTTGAGAGCCGCCCCGTTGAGCAGAGCGGTGCAGTCGCCGTGCAGCGGCATCACGTGATAGAGCCAGGAGCGGCAATGGAAGGTCGGCTCGAGGCCGCGCGTGATCGGGTGGTCCTTGAGCATGACGTGCACCTGGGTGCTGGAGTCGTGCCCGTGGTGGCGAATCCATTTCTGGCCGAACACTTCGCGGCCGAAATCATCGTTCCAGCGGAACTGCGGATGCTCCTTGGGATAGAGGAAAGCGTGGGTGCTGGTGCGCAGGGCCACAATAGGGCGACCGGCGTTGACGTAGTCGAGGATCATCTTGAGCTGATCGTCAGGCAGTGCGCGGAATCGCACGTACATGACGACCAGATCCGCGGTTTGAAGTGCCTCGAGACCGGGGATGTTCTTCTCGTACTGCGGGTTGCGTTGGCCGGTTTCGTCGACCGCATAGAGTACCGTGCATTTCATGCCATGCTTGGCTTCGAGAATGCTGGCGATCATGGGCTGGTTGATTTCCGATTGGTACTCGTGATCGCCGGTGATGAACACGATGTGCGGTTTCTTGGCTACGGGGGTCGCCTCGGCTGGTTGTTCGGCGTGGAGGCTGGACGCGGCGAATGGGATCACGAGGGCAATCAGCATCAGGGGGGGGCGCAACATGGCAACTCCTTTCATGACAGGCCTGATACGGGCTCTGAAGTACGCTCGGTCGTTCCCCGACGATCCGGGAACCGATGACCATGTGCGTCAGGGTTGCTCGCGGATGGTCAGAGTACGGATGCAGGCCACCTGCGGGCCTTGAAACCTCAGCGAATCGCGTTAGTCTCTTACCGGGGAACATGATACCGTCTCGCGAGGATGTGTACATGTGCGGACGGTGCTGCCGGGGGGATGGATTGTGCCGCGGGTCGGGATTCGCGGTTTTCTGAATGTAGCCCGGATTGAAACAGGTGAGAAGATGGCCAACCCAAACGACAGGATGCGGCGGCGGACATTTCTGAAGACGGCGGGCGTGGCGGCCGGAGGGGCGATCGGCTTTCCCCATATCATCCGTTCGGCGGCCCTGGGCGCTACGGGGCGACCCGGGGCAAATGACCGGCTGGTGACGGCCCACATTGGCGTGGGGGGGATGGGCGGCGGACATCTCCGCGACATGGTCGGCCGGATGGGCCGCGGCGAGGTCAGCGTGGCTGCGGTCTGCGATGCCGACGAGAACCAGCTCACCAAGGCATCGAAGATAGCCGGCCCGCAAGCCGACGTGTACCGCGATTACCGCTATATCCTCGAACGCAAGGATATCGACGCGGTGGTTATAGCCACTCCTGACCATTGGCATGCGGTGCAGATGGTGCACGCCGCGGAGTGCGGCAAGCACGTCTACGTTGAGAAGCCTGCCTGCTGCACGATCGAGGAAGGCAAGGCGATGGTCAAAGCGGCCAAGGAAAACAGGGTCGCCGTGCAGGTCGGCTCGCAAGGCCGATCAGAGCATGAGGCTTATCTTGCCCATCGCTACCTGGCCAACGAGGTTATTGGCAAGGTCAACCGGGTGGACTGCTTCCATTATCCGAGCCCGGCGGACAACAACCCGGCACCCGACTGCGATCCTCCGCCGGAGTTGGATTGGGATCTCTGGCTCGGGCCGCTCCCGTGGCGACCGTACAACCCGCGATACTGTCACGGCACGTTCCGCTGGATTCTGGAGTCCGGCGGTGGGCAGATTCGCGATCGCGGAGCTCACGTGATGAGCTGTGCGATGTGGTGGATGGGTGCCGACGGCACTGGGCCGGTCACCATCGAGGCGTCCGGCAGCGCTCCGACCAAGGGGTTGTGGGACAGTGCCGTTGAGATGGATGTGGTGTACACGTTCAAGAACCCTGACTGGGTCTTGACCTGGAGTCAGCATCCTGACGCCGGCCCTCCGCCGGAGACCCGCCGCGAGGGTGAGCCGGAGATCAGCCGCCCGGGTTACGGTGCGATCTACCACGGCACAAGCGGGACCATGCTGCATTGGGGCGGTGACGGTGGAACCTGGCTCGAGCGCAAGGCTCGCGAATGGGTCCCGCCGGCCGGCGCCAAGGATGTCTACAAGAGCCCGGGCCACATGGAAGACTGGTTCATGGGTATCAAGACCGGCAAGAAGACCATCATGAACATCGAGGCCGCGGTGGGGGTCTCCAATCTGTGTGTCCTCGGCAATATCTCGTTCATTCTGGGCCGCCCGATCCACTGGGACCAGGCCAGGCAGGAGATCGTGGGCGACGAGCAGGCCCGGCGCATGATGAGTCGGCCGCAGCGGGCCCCGTACCATCTGTGACCTTTATCGAGAGGAACATGAGCCATGACGATAGGCAAAGAAGCGGCAGTGTGGGCCTCGACAGTCGGTGCGGGCGCGCTGGCGGCTCAAGCCGGGCAGACCGCCGCGGTCCAGGACTTGATCAAGTTCATCACCGGCGAGGATGAAACCGTTCGAGGCAAGGCGTGGCTGAACGCCCATGCCGTCGGCCCCGGTGCGATTGCTCCGCTGGCGGCCCTGCTGAGCGGGCAGGAGCAGGAGGTCTCGCGGGCTGCACGGCGGGCGATGTGGCGGATCGTGCGCGATGCGGGACGACCAGGCGCCGACGCGTTGCGCCAGCAGGCGGTGGGCGAGCTTCTGCCGCTGCTGGCGGACGGCCAACCAAGGGCTGTCCGGTACGAGGTCGTATGGATGCTGTCGGAGCTCGGTGGTGACGAGTGCGTTGCCCCCTTGGCGAAGCTTCTGGCTGCGCCGGACCTGCGAGAGGATGCCCGAGCGGCGCTGCAGCGCATACCGGGTGACCGCTCACTGGCGGCACTGAGGGACGCGTTGCCCGCGGCCCCGGCGGACTACAAGCCGGCGTTGGCGGCCTCGCTGCGAGCCCGCGGAGTGCAGGTCTCCGATGTGCCTGACGCGAAGCTCGTGCCGACCAAGCAGACGAAGGTCAAGCCGGCTCAGCCCGAATAGGCGAGGAGCCGGCAAGCCAGTATGGCTGGGAGTATCTCGCTGGAGAGCAGCGGAAGGGCTGCTGCGGCAGCGTTGGAGGGTGTGCTCCGGCAGTCGCCGCCCCACGCTCTTCGGCAGCGGTGGTCCCTCGTGGCGGCCGGAGCGTGGAGCTTTGTTGCTTCCCAACGGCCGCCGCAAAGCGTCGCAGTCGAACTAGAATGTCCTCATGTGGCCGCCTCTACCGGATGTGGCCGTTTGCGAGTAGTCAACTGTAAAAGGGAGCCTTCGATATGCTCAAACCCAAAACATGCACGGCAGTAGCCAAGAATCTTTCGGCCTTGGTGAACAGCGCGTTGAACTCCGGCGGCGGCTTGCTGCGATTGGCGCCGAACTGGGTGCCCCGCAGTTTTCTGCATCCCGGGCGCCGGCTCAAGCTTGCTCCCCAGGACTACTACGCTCTCGGCGCCGACCGTGGTGGTATCGACGAGCGCTGGTTCGCGAGTACGACCGAGGCGATGAACGACAACCGTGAGCCGGAAGAGGGCCTTAGCTACGTGGTCTTCGAGGACAAGTGCTTCCTGCTCAAGGACGCCGTCGCCGAGGCAGGGGCCAAGCTGATCGGCAAGGCGATGTTCGACAAGTACAAACGCTGGCCGGTCTACTCGAAGTTCTTCGACAACATGGGGCCCATCCCGCATCACATGCACCAGCGGCCGGAGCACGCCAAACTGACCGGGCAGGAAGGCAAGCCCGAGGCGTACTACTTTTCCCCGCAGATGAACAACGTGGACAACAACTTCGCCTACACGTTCATGGGCCTCGAACCGGGTACGACGAAGGCTCAGTTGCGGCGGTGCCTCGATAACTGGAACAAGGGCGACAACGGCATTCTCGACCTGTCACGGGCGTACCGACTCAAGCGGGGGACGGGGTGGTTAATCCCGGCGGGCGTGCTGCACGCGCCGGGCTCTTTGTGCACCTACGAGCCGCAGTGGGGCAGCGACGTGTTTGGCATGTACCAGAACATCGTCGAGGGCAGGTACGTCCCCTGGGATCTGCTGGTCAAGGACGTACCCAAGGACAAGCACCGCGACCTGGACTTCATCATCGAGCAACTCGATTGGGACAAGAACGTCGATACGCATTTCGTCGAGCACAACCAGCTTGTGCCCATCGTGGACGAGAAGGCCAGCGGCAAGGGCTACACGGACAAGTGGATCGTCTACGGGCACATTGATGGTCAGCAGTTGTTCAGCGCCAAGGAGCTGACCGTCGAGCCGGGGGCCAAGTGTGTGCTCAAGGATCCGGGCGCCAGCGGCTGGATTACCGTCCAGGGCAAGGGCCGAATCGGCAAGCTGCCGTTGCAGACGCCTGCGATGATTCGCTTCGGCGATCTGACCGAGGACGAGGTGTTCATCACCGCCGAGGCCGCCGCCGCGGGCATCGAGATCGAGAATACCGGCAGCGAGCCGCTGGTCAGCCTGCGCTACTTCGGCCCCGACACGCACCCGAACGTGCCGAAGGTGTGCGACGGGAAGAAGTGAATGACGAATGGCGAAGTCCGAATGACCCATAGACGACGAATGCCGAAACGCAAATGAGCGACCCTCGCGACACGGATGAGGACGGCAAGGCTTCCAGGCCGCGATTTGACTTGGATGAGCGCACTGCACGTTTTGGCGAAGCGGTCATCTCCTTCGCGAGGAAGTTGCCCGCAAATGCGGTGACGGACCCACTGACTCGCCAGCTTGTTCGGGCGGGTACCAGCGTGGGCTCAAACTACTGTGAGGCGGACGAGGCCGGTTCCGGGAAGGAGTTTCGGTATCGGATCAGTGTGTGCAAGCGCGAGGCGAAAGAGAGCAAGCACTGGCTCCGGATGATCGCCGTTGCCGTTCCGACATCCAAGGAGGAGGCGCGCACCCTGTGGCGCGAAGCGCAGGAGCGCAACTTGATCTTCGGGGCGATTCACCGGAGCCGCAAGGCGCGCTCCAATACAGCGCAGGATCCATGATCGAGGAAATCGGAGCATGCCGCTTTTCGGTTGGCATTCGGCATTCGAGCTTGGTCATTGCTTGGTCATTCGGGTTTCGACATTGGTCATTCCCATAGGGAGGAATCGTCCGTGACTGCGACACATCAAAACAACTGGCCGAAACTCCACAATGCCGCCTGGCCGGGCTTGGTCGGCAAGGGGCCGGACTCCGAGCCGCCGATCGATCTGGACACCATGCTGGATCTGACCGTCGCTGCCGAGGTGGATGGGGTGAAGTTCGAGGGGATCGACCTGTTCCTCTTCGACCCGCACGTCAGTATCGACATCGACGACGACGGGCTCAAACGGCTGGCGGACAAGGTCCGGGCCAAGGGTCTCGTGGTGGGCTCGGTCGTGGCTCCGGTCTGGCCACCGACGGGCGGCGGGTCGGCCATGGGCGGCGAAAGCGAACGCAAGCAGTTCGTCGAGCAGGTCCGCAAAGGCTGCCGCATCGCCGCGGCCCTGCGGAAACTGGGTGTGCGGCCATACGGCATCGTGCGGATCGACTCGGCCTGCGGCGTCGAGGACTGGTACAAGGATCCCGAGGGCAACCAGAAGAAGATCGCGGCCACTTTCCGCGAGGCCTGCGACATGGCTGAGCAGTGTGGCGAGCGGCTGGCCGCCGAGGGCGAGATCTGCTGGGGCGGCATGCACTCATGGCGGCGGATGGTGCAGCTCCTCGAGATGGTCGACCGGCCCAAGACGCTCGGCTTCCAGGCGGATATGGCCCACACGCTGCTCTATACGATGGGCTATAACGCTCCCGAGGACCGCATTCTGCCCGAGGGTTTTGGATGGGATTCTCCGCAGACCTTCGAGGCCGCCTACCGGCAGCTTACCGCCGCGCTGCGCCCGTGGACCATCGACTTCCACGTCGCCCAGAACGATGCCACGGTCAAGGGCAGCGGCTCGCACGACAAGACCGGCCGTCACTGCCTTCCCGGCGATCCCAACGGCAAGCTGGACATTGTGCGCGAGGCCGGCTACTGGCTCCGTGATGACGCCGGCCAACCCACCCGCAAGATTCGCCACATCTGCTGGGACGGCTGCATGTTCTCCAATGAGGTCATGCACCGGCCGCAGACCTGGAACAGCATCCTGGCCGCCATGCTCGCCGTCCGCGACGCCCACGGGTGGCGGGAGTGATGGGTCTTGGTTGTGGGGATGATGGATTTGCAGCATCTTGCAGAGTAATGGCCGTATTGCGCTGTGAGGTGTGTGTCTGCGAGTGGGGGTCTGAGGTGGCAGATTGGAGATCGCAGATTCGAAATTGCAGATTTCAGATGGGGCGTTGGAGATCTGAGATTGCAGATTCGAAGCGGCAGAGTTGGGATTGCAGATTTCAGATCTGAGATTTCGGATCTGAGATTACAGGTTTGGGATTCGGGAGTCGCGCATGACTTACGAGCGATTCGAGGATCTGCCGGTCTGGCAAACGGCCATGCAGTTGGCTGAGGGGGTATTCAGGCTGACCGACGACCGCAGCTTCGGGGCAAAGGTGATTTGCGCAGCCAGATTCAGCGGGCGGCAATCTCGGTCGGGAACAACATCGCGGAGGGTTTTGAACGCGGCACAACGCAAGAACTGCTCACTTGTCTCTACATCGCCCGCGGCTCGGCCGGCGAGGTGCGCTCCATGCTGCTGTTGACTGAACGGCTGCCCTACTTCGTGCATCTGCAGTCTCAAATCTCAGATCTGAAATCCCTCGCCGAATCCGCATCCCGCCAAGTTCTCGCGTGGGCGGATAGTCTGCAGAACTCGCCGGTCCGCGGTCAGCGATACCTCAGCGAACACACTCGCCAGCGGGATCAGCAGGATCGTCGCGCGGCCGCGTTCTGGGGGCAGCTCGAGGCCGAGCACCGCCGCCGATTCGCAGGCGAATAAGCGTGCCGCCGACGGCCCGCTTGACCACCTCCGCGGGCTCGGGCTAGGATGCCGGGTGAGGTCTGTACGGGTCATTATTGCGAGTGCGAGGCAGGAGCCGTGGGTGCGGCCCACGTGAAGCGGAGAACAGCCATGTCCAAGCCACTTAACGTCGGTCTGATCGGTTGCGGTTTCATGGGGCGGACGCATTCGAACGCGTACCGCAAGGTGTACAGTTTCTTCAAGCCGGAGCTGAAGCCCGCACTCAAGGCGATCTGCGACGTGAGCGCCGACAAGGCCAAGGCATTCGCGGATACGTGGGGATACGAGTCGGTCGAGACCGACTGGAAGAAGCTGCTGGCCCGCAAGGATATCGACATCGTCGACATCTGCACGCCAAACAACACCCACCGCGAGATCGCCATGGCGGCGGCGGCGGCTGGCAAGATGATCATCTGCGAGAAGCCGCTGGCCATGAACACCGCCGAGGGCCAGGAGATGGTGGACGCGGTCGAGAAGGCCGGCGTACCCAACTTGGTCTCGTTCAACTATCGCCGCGTGCCGGCCGTCACTCTGGCCAAGAAGCTCATCGACGAGGGCCGGCTCGGCAAGATCTTCCACTACCGGGCCGTATTCCTGCAGGATTGGACGATCTCCTCCGACCTGCCCCAGGGCGGCGACGCCCTCTGGCGACTCGATGCCAAGGTGGCCGGCTCCGGCGTCACCGGCGACCTGCTCGCCCACTGCATCGATACCGCCCTGTGGCTCAACGGTAGTATCCGCAGCGTGACCGCCATGACCGAGACCTTCATCAAAGAGCGCAAGCACAATATCACCGGCAAGGTCGAGAAGGTGAACATCGACGACGCCTGCGCTTTCCTCGCCCGGTTCTCGAATGGCTCGCTGGCGACGTTCGAGTCGACGCGCTACGCCCGCGGTCACAAGGCGCTCTATACTTTCGAGATCAACGGCGAAAAGGCCTCGATTGCGTGGGACTTGCACGATCTGCACCGGCTTGGCTACTTCGACCACCGCGACGACTCGATCGTCCGCGGTTGGCGGAGCATCCACGTGACGGACGGGGACCAGCCGTACATGGGTAAGTGGTGGGTGCCGGGCCTGCAGATCGGTTACGAACACTCCTTCGTCCACCAGGTCGCCGACTTCCTGGAGGGCGTCGCCACGGGGCGGCCCGCCAGCCCGACCTTCCGCGATGCCCTGGAGACGCAGAAGGTTTGCGACGCGGTGCTCGAAAGCGCTCGTAGCGGAGTCTGGGTGGACGTCTGACGGCGGGAAGCTCCACGTTGCCGGAGTATGTGTAGCTGAGGACCACTTGATGCGCGGGCGATTCGCCACGGTGATCAACTGTATGGATGGCTGGGTACAGGAGCCGGTGATCGCCACATGGTTCTTGCCGATACGCATCCTGGGCTTGTGGGTGGATGAGCACTGGCGGGTGGAGCCGACCGCGGATCGTGCTTCGGCCTGTATGTGATCCGATCGGCAGGCCGGCGACCGGTGGGTCGGCTTGCGAGTGCGACCTGAGCTCTTGCCCGGCGAACCGCTTCGCGGGCTCGGCATGTGCCGCCCGCTGGAGGATCATACCCATGCTCGATCGGCGAACCTTCCTGTCTCGTGCCGCCGGTGCGACCTTGGGCGCCGCGGCCGGCCAACTAGGGCTCGGTCGTCGGGCTTTCGGCGATGAGTCGGAACTGCCCATGCCTTGCCCCCCGAGCGCATGGCGGAAACACGGCACCGTGCTCGAAGTTACAGAGCCCTGGGAGCACGGCTTCATCCAGAACTTCACCTCGCCGGTCGAGGTACTGGATGACGGTCGTTGGCGGTTGTGGTACTCGGCGGTGGGCGGCCGCAGCAGTTACACCATCGCCTACGCGGAAGGCCGGTCGGGCGAACCGATGAAGAAGTTCCCCGCTCAGCTCACGCCCGGTGAGCCCGGCGACGGACCGTTCGCCGTCGGGCACCTGCCCGACGGGTGGAGGCCGACGCAGGTTGTCCACGTCCCCCTCCTCAACGGCAAGCATCGGATCTACTTCTGGGCGCACGGACGCGGCATCCTTCGCTACTTGGCCGCCGACAGCGATGACGGCCGGCGGTACCGCGTAGTCGATCCGCACCGCCCGGTGCTTTACCACCCGAACGACCGGGCGGCACACGGCGTGCCCTCGCCCGACGGCGTTATGCTGGTCCGCCAGGTTAGCCCGGATAGGCCCGCCGACGAACCGCAGGCACCGGCCCGCCTGATCTCCAACGACGCCACCAACATTTACCAGCTTTCCGACGGCACGTTCGAGATGTACTCCGTGGCCCTGATCTCCGTGCCCAAGGAGGACCCGGCCTACATGCCCCACGACAACGCCCCGGGGCTGCTGCGGGTCATCGACCGCTATACCTCCGAGGACGGCTTGCGCTTCGGGACGCGCAATCGGGTCATCCAGCGCGACGCCAACGACTTCGTCGATCAGCAGTTCTACCACCTTGCGGTCACATACACGCCTCGCGGCCGGGTGGGCATGCTCGGCCATTACCGCGTGCAGGCCCAGACCATGGACCTCGAATGGTGTTTCTCGACCGACGGCCTGAAGTGGCATCGGCCGGTGCGCTCCGCCTGGCTGCCCCGCGGCGATAGCACGCAGCCGGACTCCTACGGCATTTATCCGCCCAGCCATCTGGTGCATCGCGACGGGCGGTACCACTTGTTCTACAGCGCCGTCAACAGCGCCCACAACGGCAAACACTCGCATGGTCCGTCCCGCTCACTGGTCATGTACGCGACGGCGGACTCCATCTGGGCGTGATGAGGATGCCGCTGCCCGCGCACGCAAGTCGGAAGGACGATCAGAAGATGAGTGACCAGGGCACACCGCCGACCCGAGGCGGTCGATCGGCTCTTGCCGCAAGACCGCGCGGAAGCATGTACGCGGGTTTCACCCTCATCGAGATCCTTGTTGTTGTTGGCATCATCGCGCTGTTGATCGCGGTCTTGCTTCCGTCTCTGCGCCGGGCGAGGGAGCAGGCCTGGGCTGCTCTCTGTTTGGCGAATCTCAAGCAGCAGGGCGTCGGCTTCGCGGCCTACGGGGGCGACCACAAAGCCTACCTGCCCTGGGTCGGATCGTTCCGCTACTCGCTCATGGAGGGGAAGTACTACCTGGGCTTTCAACCGCCGGAGAGCCACGACTGGGCCGCGGTCAACGGCGGGCTTCTCTATCCCCGCTACGTCGGCTCGACGCCTGAAGTCTTCTACTGCCCCAACAACAAAGCCGCCGACATCAACGGCCCCAACGGTAAGGCGACTTTCCTCCAGCGCTACCGCCACCCCAAGCACACCGACCCGCAATACCAGAACTCACACAACTTTCCCATCTCGCCGTTTGGGGCTTATGGTTACGCAATCCCCGCCGTCGAGGGCAAGAACCCGCGCGATGCGGGTAGCCGAATGTACCCCGAAGAGGTGATCCGTAACTTCGCCCCGGTGCCTGCTGCTGAGTATCCCTATTGGCGGTATCTGCATGACCCGGCTGAGCCCGACCCGTCCTTCCTTGGCCCGTTCCCGCAGGCCTCCCGTGGCCGTCACGCCGTTCACGCGTTCGTCTCGGACGGCTTCTTCGGCGGGTATCAAGGCTACCACCTGCAAAGCTACAACGTCCTCTATAGCGACTTCCATGCCCGCCGTGTTGTCGACCCCGGCGGCAGGATCGGCACCGCCCAACTCGGCCCCATTCGCCCCTGGCAGTACCCTGGGATCAACGATGCCAAGGTCTACCTCGTCTGGGACTACTTCTCCCGCAACCACTGAGCCGCCTTGTCGCGGAAGTACTCCAGCCAACGTTGGGTGATGGCCGCGCCGATGGTCCGTTGTTCACCTGTCAGTGCCGCGTATTCCTCGATGGTTCTGCCCCAGTAGAAGCCGAAGTAGCCCGCGACCCAATCACGGGAACCCTCGATGAAGGCGTCGAGCTCCTCGATGCCGCACTCGAGCGCAAACATCTCCTCGACGACCAGCGGCTTGCCGACACGGTAGACCGCCAGTGCGGCCAGGGCCTTCTCGACCTGGCCGGACTTGGGATAGAAGTGCACGCAGGCGAAGTCGAGGTTGACGCCGACCTCCGGTGCGTAGAAGAGCGGCTTGGCCTGCGGCCAGACGTGGGCCCAGGGGATGACCCCGACCGTGATCATGGTGTGCGGGTCGTGCTTGCGGATGGCGGAAACCAGGGTGTCGATCCAGGCCCGGGCGACCTCGTGCCGCGTGCGGCCGGCCAAGTCCAGCGTGATCCGCTGCACGAAGTGCTTGCCCCCGAACTCGCCGGCCAGCCAGTCGGTTTCCTTTTTGTCGTCGCCAGGCAGGATCGGCTCGTTCATCAGGTCGTAACAGAACATGGCCGGGTGGCCGGCGCAGGTCTTGGCCACGGCCGCCCAGAACCGAGCCTGCACCGCCCAGCGGTCCGCCTCGCTCATCGCGTCGTACCAGGGCGGCACATCCTGCTTGTGGTAGCACGCCAGGCCGGTCAGATTGAGGTACAGCCCGGTCCGCCTGGCCAGATCCAGCAGACGCCCAAGCTGCTCCAGTTCCGCAGTGTTGGGTTGCTCGGGCGATTTCATGAACTTGCCGAGCTGCAGGTGAATGCGCACCGCGTTGGCCCCGAGGGCGGCCATCTCCTCGAAATCCTCCACCACGGTGGCCCACTCGTCGTGCCAGTAATCTTCCAGGAGGCGACCGTCGGGGTCGTGGTCGTAGTTCACGCCCCAGACCGTGAACCGCGCACCGGAGTCGACATGGACAAAGTGCGTGCCGTCGGCGCTCGGGCGGATCAGCCCCAATCGCTTGCGTTCCTGGCCGCTTTGTGATCCGGCGCGACCCAGCTCGTGGTTGGCAGTACAGGAGGCCAGCACCATCGCACCCGTAGCCACGAGCCCCAACCAGACCCGAGACACACGCGGACGCCTCATCGACGCTGCGATTTTGCGCGAGTGCATCAGGAATCTCCAGCCAGACGCCATACGCTGAGCATGTCCCGCGCTGCTCGTCTACTCCGTTCGCACGCTGAAATGGTACGTGCCCGAGCCGGCTTGGACCTTCACGGCCGAATCGTGAATCCCATCGCAAGTGAGGTCAGGGTGTTTGGCTATGGGAGTTCCCCCTTCAGTCACCTGCGAGACAGATCGCGCGGGGATGTAGACCACGGCCTCAGTGTTGGCCGGAATCATCACCGTGAGATCCAATCCTCCTTCCACGCGTTTCCAAGACACCTCGATCGGGCCTTGGATCGAATCGTATCGGGCATCGACCCAGTCGATCGGCTCATGGCCCGGATTGCTGTCGGGCGACGGTATGTGCGGCTTGATCATGATCTGCTCGAAACCGGGCCGGAGCATGTCGATGCCCGCGAGCTTCTCGAACATCCACTGGCAGACGGCGCCGAAAGCATAATGGCTGAACGAGTTCATGCTCGCGTCGCCGAACCCGTCTTCCTTGGTGTAGCTGTTCCATCGCTCCCAGACCGTGGTCGCCCCGTTGACGACATTGTAGCCCCACGATGGAAACTCGCGGCTCTGCAAGAGGCGGGCCGCCGTGTCCGTATATCCGGCGTCAGACAACACGAATAACAGCGCTTTGGTGCCCAAGAAGCCCGTCGTCATGCGGTACTGATTCTCTTCCAGCAGTTGAAGCAAACGCTTTTGCACCACCGGAAGGAACGCCTCCGGGACCAAACCCGCCGACAGCGCAAGTACACACGCGGTCTGGTTGTTCACCGTCAACGTGCCGTCTGCATTCAGATATCGCCCGGCAAAGGCCTGTTGAATGCTCTTGTAGACTTGGTCGTACTTGGCTGCATCCTCTTCCTTGCCGATGGCCCGGGCCATCTCACTCATCCTCTTTGCGGATATCGCGTAGTACACCGTGTCGATGAACTCGATCGGCGTCTGCGAACCGATCGACAGCCAGTCTCCCCAGGCGTTGCAGGTGTCCACCCCAAGGAAGTCCGGACTCCGCTTCTGCCGGAAATCCAGGAACCGGCTCATCGCATCGTAATGCCGCGCGATCACCCGCGTGTCGCCATACATCTTGTAGATGGCATGTGGGCAGATGATCCCGGCATCGGCCCAGCCGGTGGCGTACCCGTGTTCGGTCTTGCCGTGTGTCATCGGGTACGGCGCATAGTCGGGAAAAGCGCCGCTCGGCCACTGCGCCTCCTCGAGATCGTCGAGCCACTTCGTGAAGAACGCCGCCACATCCGCGTTGTAGGCAGCCGCTTGGACGTAGATCTGCGCGTCCCCGGTCCAGCCGAGACGTTCATCACGCTGCGGGCAGTCGGTCGGAATCTCGAAGAAATTCGCCCGCTGCGTCCAGACGATGTTCGAGAAGAGCTGGTTGATCATCGGATCCGAGCAACGCAACGAACTCCTCAACGGGGTATCGGAATGAACCACGATGCCGGTGATCGTGTCCAGGTCGGGCTTGTGCGTCAGGCCGGTCACTTCGACATATTGGAAGCCATGATAAGTGAACCTTGGCTGGTAGCTCTCGCCCTGCGGGTCGCCGCGGAGGATGTAGGTGTCCGTCGCGCGAGCCTTGCGAAGGTTCTCGGTCATCAACCGCCCATCTTGATGCAGCATCTCGCCGAACCGCAATCTGATCTGCGTGCCGGCCGGCCCGTTGGTGTGCAGCCGGGCCACACCCGAGAAGTTCTGCCCCATGTCGAAGATGTAGGTTCCCGGCTCGGGTTCGGTGATGCCCACCGCTTTCAGCGTTTCCGTCTTGCGGATGGGAACCGAGGAATAGGCCTGCATGAGGGCCGGGCGCTCGAACCCGAGGTTGACCTCTCGCTGCCCCGCCCGATCGTGGAAGGTGGCTTTGATGCCGGGATTCGCCTCGGCCGGCACAACGTCGTCCCACTGGGAGTCCGCGAAATCGGGCTTACTCCATCCGGGCATCTCAAGCCGAGCATCGTATGTTTCCCCCATCAGCATGTCGGCTTCCAACAGCGGGCCGGTGGTGACTTTCCAATCGGTGTCCGTATTGACCCTCTCCGTTGTGCCGTCCTGGTACTCGATCTCAAGCTGCACCAGGAGTGCGGGCGTCTTCCCGTAGAAGTAGCGGCCGCATCTGTCCGGCCCGTAGCCCACCAACTTGCCGTAACCCACGTAGCCGCTGTACCAGCCGTCCGCGACAATCGCCCCGATCGCGTTGTCGCCCTGTCGAACGTGATCCGTTACGTCAAAGGTGTTGTAGTAGACCCGCTTCTTGTAGTCGCTCCACCCGGGCGTAAACAGCCTGTCGGATACCTCCTGGCCGTTGAGGGACAGCTCATAAACGCCCAACGACGTGGCGTACACGGTTGCACGACGAATGGCTTGCGGGGCGTGGAAAGCCTTGCGGTAGTAGCGAGCCGGCTGCAACACCATGTTCTGTTGCGACGCGGTCATGGAGTCATCATCCCGGTAGCTGATCCAACGCGCCTTCCAGTCCGCCTCTTCGAGCAGTCCCATCGTCCAGTGAGACACATCGCTCCACTGCGATGGCCTGCCTTGGGCATCCCAGACACGCACCTTCCAATAGCAGACGGTCCGCGATTCCAGCGGCCGTCCCTCGTAGACGATCTGATTCGTGCGGCCACTTCGTACCTGGGCCGTATCCCAGAGATCACCCACATCCTGCGCGAGTCTGTCCGGGCTTGACGACACGAGAATGTGATACGCGGACTGCCGCTGACCTCTCAGTGCCGACCTGACCACCCAGCTCAGTCGGGGGCTGGTGTTGTCTATCCCAAGCGGCTCGACAAGGTACTCACACCGCAAGTGGAACGGCTCCAGCACACCCGCCTCCATCGTGTCCTCCGCTCGCTCCTGCATACGCTGATTGCAGCCCCACAGTAGTAGCATGACGCCAAGCAGAATATAGAACCCCGTGTACCTCACTTGAGCGACTCCTTCACGCGCGGCGTGTCGAAACAATGGCAAATCCGACTTATCCAAGCCGTTGAATGCGGACGCCTCCTTATGCGTGGGCCGCCCGCAAGCGACATGGCCGCAGCATACCGCCTCAATCCGGTCCGCTCAAGGTGCGGATTGTGGCTGTTCGGAGGCTTGCGCGTTGGCTGAGCGATATGGTTTGGGCGTAACTCGCGATCCGCAGGCGAAATGACCCATGGCGAAGCCCCAATGACCCATGAAGTCCGAATGACCCATGACTAACGTCCCCGCTCGCGGTTGGCGTTCTGGCTTCGGGCTTGGTCATTGATTGGTCATTAGGCCTTGAGCATTCGCTGTTGTGCCCCGGGAGCCAGGCGGCCAGCGAGTTACACCCTATCCAATTCCGGTCTGGCTCCCGTGAACGGTTACCCGGTTGCGACGCGCTTGCGTTGACGCCAAGGCGTCGGGGCCTACACTGCGGACACCGGCTACCGGCGCCGGAGTGGACTCGGTGGCCTGGCGGCGTTGGGCGTTGGAAGTGGATCGACTGATGCGTGTGGCGCCTCGCACGAGAATCCTGCTAACCGTCCTGAGCCTCCTAGTGGCGGTTCAGGCGGGCATGATCGCCTGGTCGGCGTGGCCGCGGCGTAAGCCCTCGGTGGCCGTGTTCCCCGCCGCTCCATCCAACGCGGTTGCTTGGTTTCAGGACGCCCGCTTTGGTCTGTTCATCCACTGGGGCCCCATCAGCTTGCTAGGTACCGAAATCAGCCACTCGCGACAGGATCCACGCACTCGCAGGGATCAGGCAGCTTCCGTCTTACCCGAGGAGTACGATCAGCTTTATCTGCGATTCAATCCCACCGCGTTCGACGCCGAAGAATGGGTGCGCCTAGCCCGGTCCGCCGGTGCTCGGTACCTGGTCTTTGTGGCTAAGCATCATGACGGCTTCTGCATGCACGACAGTCAACTCACCGAGTACAAGATAACCCGGTCGCCCTGGGCCCGCGATCCGCTGGCCGAATTGGCCCAAGCTTGCCGGACGGCTGAGCTTCCACTGGGGATCTACTACTCGGCTCCGGACTGGCATCATCCCGACTTTCGCACCGCCCAGTATCGCCGCTACAACCGATACATGCGCGATCAGTTGGCCGAGCTGTTGACCGCCTACGGCCCGGTTCGCATCCTCTGGTTTGATGTCCAGGAGGAGTGGCCGCAGGACTATGAACAACATCTGCTCTACGAATGGATACGGGGGCTGCAGCCCGCCATCCTGATAAACGATCGCCTCAGCCCAGATACGGACTTTCAGGTTTATGAACAAGCTGTTGGCGAATACGAGAATCCAAAGCCATGGGAGACCTGCGACACGCTCGGCGAGCAGTGGTCCTTCAAGCCGGACGACCGTATCAAGACCTCTGCCGAGTGCATCCGCCTGTTGGCCGCCTGTGCCGGCCGCGGCGGTAACCTGCTGCTCAACGTCGGTCCAATGCCTACCGGCGAGATCGAGCCTCGCCAAGTGGTCGTGCTGGAGGAGATTGGCAACTGGCTTGCCCGGTATGGCGAGAGCGTCTATGGCACAAGCCGAGGCCCCCTCGAACCTGGCCCGTGGGGCGTTTCCACTCAGGCCGGCGACCGCGTCTACTTGCACATGTTGGACTGGGTCGAGGATTCCATCCTGCTACCTTCCCCTGGACGCTCCATTCTCCGCCATCGCGTCCTGACCGGTGGGACCGCCGATCTGCGGCAAAACGAGCAAAGTCTCGTCCTTTCCATCCCCGCCGCAGACCGCCACCCCGTGGACACGATCATCATGCTCGAGCTCGCCAAGGATGGCTCAGGTCAGCCGTAGCGGCGGCATTCCGTGTCCATCAACGGCACCAGGCAGTGCATGGGACGCTGCAAATCGCGACCAATGCATGGAATCGCGCCCGGATTCACAGGTTCAGATCGTGCCAGCTCTTGGTAATTACCACGTTGCCCTGCAGCTCACTGACCAGGGGGGCGTAGCGGTCCAGCAGGGGTGTATCCGCCGTGACTGCTTCTATGGCCACACCCACGAAGGCGACCGCCGACAATCGCGACTCGCGAGCGATGACCTGAAGAGCGGGTTCCTGGGAGACAAGTATGTCGATATCCGCTCGCACGCGGAAGCCCGCGATCATCTCGCGTGTACCCGCCTCCGCTTTGTCCACGCCCGCCGGGTCGGTGATGATCCGGCGAACGCGGATCCGGTGTTCCCGCCAGCGCAGGCTGCCCGCCTTGAGCAGATGGGCCAGCGTCAGCATCAGCGACCCGTTGTCTTTCGCGTACCACCAGATGTCGATGACCGGCTCGAGCTCCGCGTTCTCCTGGGCCTCGCGGAAAACAAGCAGATTCTTCTGGAGTTGGAGGATGCGACGGACTGCCTGGGAGAAGCCCGCTTCTTTGAGTGTGCCTTCGCTCCAGCCGACGAGCACCGTATTGGGCTCAAACTGCCCGATGCCGCCGACCTGCAGCAAGGTGAGGACGCCGTGCTCAAAGTCATCCGCCATGACCGTCTTGGCTACCGCGGAGAGATTCTGCTCCTGGATGTAACTCTCCAGCGGCTTTTGGAAGCTGTCATGCCTGGAAAGCAGCTTGTCCCAATCGCCGGTGACCACCTGAGCGAGAAACAACAGCCCCTTGCGGGCTTCGATGTCCTGGGCAAATTCCACCAGTCTGAGCCGGGCCTTGGGGTTGCCCGCGAGGACCAGAATGACCGGTCGCCAGTTGCGATGGTCGCGACGAGATCGGTCGAAGCGCAGCAGCGCCCAGCGTGTCAGAGCGAACCACAGGCCGCTGCGCATGTCACCCCAGGTGGCCTGCAACCGACGGCGGGTCAGAACGGCAAACACGCCCGCGATGATGACCGCCGCAACCACGGTGGCTATCGCATTGATAAGCAGCATGACCGCCAGGCAGCCCAGGCATCCAGCCAGTGACAGCGACCAGTGCACATTGAATGAGGGGCGATAGCTCGGGTTGGAGACCAGACGCTCCAGGCCTGCCACCAGGTTGAGCGTCCCATAGGTCGCCAGGAAGAACATGGTGATCACCGGCGCGATCACGTTCAGATCCCCGAGGAAGATGCAGATCGCCGCTACCAACGTAGCCACAACCAGGGCCGAGCGGGGCTCCCGGTTGGGGCCGAACCCGCGTCCAAGGATCCGCGGGGCGACGCCATCAGTCCCCAGTGCCTGCAATGTCCGCGGAGCCGCCGCCAGGCTCGCCAGCGCAGAGGACAAGCTTGCTGCCCACAGGCCCGCGATGACCAGGGGGCCGACTCGAGCGATGCGCTGCATCACCAGCGCGTTCTCCATGAGTTCCGCCCGTTCGGCGTTGATCGCCAGCCACGTCAGGTGTGCGGCATAGATGAAGAAGGTAGTAACGACCGCACCCAGCGTGCCACGCGGGATGCTGCACGCCGGGTTTCGCAGATCACCCGACATGCTCAAGCCTGACATGATTCCGGTTACTGCCGGAAAGAAGATCGCCAGGACCGTCCAGAAACCATGTTCTCCGGTATATGCCGACGCCATGTTCTGTCTGAGGTCGGGGACAGGACTGTATCCCGCAAAGAACGAGGCCAACGAAGCCAGGAGTACGACGAGGATCAGGTACTGGGCCTTGACGATGATGCCTGCGCCAAACCACGCGACCACGAAGAACAACGCCAGCACGCCACAGGCTACCCATCGGGGGTCGGAAACGATGCCGATGAATTGGAGAGATTCAGTGAAACCTACAATGTAAAAAGCTACGCTGATCGCCTGGGCGAAAAACAGCGGCACACCGACGCTTCCGCCGATCTCCAGACCGAGGCTGCG
The DNA here is from genome assembly GCA_012729395.1 of Phycisphaerae bacterium. Classification (GTDB taxonomy): domain Bacteria; phylum Planctomycetota; class Phycisphaerae; order UBA1845; family PWPN01; genus JAAYDF01. The sequence goes on along the minus strand of JAAYDF010000161.1, from coordinate 27,254 downwards.
GGAGACCAGGAAGTAAGCTCCGCCCGCGCCTACCCGCGTGTTGGTCGCGACGGCCGAAAGGGACAGAGAAGTCAAGAAGGTGATAGACGCGGAGATGACCAGGATGGCGAGTGCACCGAGCAGCCCGGCATTCGCTACGACCCACCCCGCACGCAGGAACATGATCACGCCGAGGATCGTGAGGAAGCTCGGCACGAACACCCCGCCAAAGGTGCCCAGCTTGCGCGCGTTGTCCAGGGATCCGTGCTTGTTCATGTGTTGTGGAAAGCTTGGTGCCCCTTTGTCCGCGGCGGACCGAATCACGCCACACGGCCGGCTCCACCTTGGCTCCGACTGCAGGACGGTACGTCTGGTACGTACGCCAGTCAACAGAACAACCCGAATGCTGCTCATCCAGGAGAGGCCAAGGGCGATGCGGTGATTGTAAGTCATTGTCAGAGATGGAGTGAAATCATAAATGACACACTGGGGACCTCTGAGGGTTTCCGATTCCCACATGCGGAGGCGATCAAGGCAAGACTGACCGAGTTCTTTCTCAACTGAACCCGGCTTGCGTGGACGGAGCGACGCATGCTTCGCGAGGTGTGCTGCGTTCCACACTCTGCGTCAACAAGAGAAGAACAAAACCGTTGACAATGGCGAGCCTCAGTGCGATAATTGAATCGAGGGTTGTAAGGGCGAGGTTTGAGGTTGGGGAACTGGTGGCTGGTCTTGATGGGACCGGTGACAAGCACTTCATTTTGATCTGCTGCGCAGACGGATTCGTTCGAAGGGTGTCTGTGCGTGCCATGGCAGGGAGCTCCTGCGGGTCGTGTCCGCCAAGTCGCGGCCGGTGTGGTTCCCCACCGCATTTCAAGGAGTTGTGCGATGCCGAGTCGCCGCTCGTCTACGTTGCCGCGAGTGTGGGACGCCGCTGCTCTGCTGGTGTTGCTTGCCTTCTTGGCCACTGCCCAGGCTTTGGCTGATTCCGGCAGGCCGGCAGAAGCCTTGACGGCAAGGCCTGGTGCGGTGGAGTTACTCGATTACCGCACGCAGGCGAGCAAGACATACGCCAACTCGGACGGGACGCGCACGTGGTCGTCTGTGGCCGGCAGCGTCCACTATCAAGATCGGCGAACCGGACGGTGGGAAGAGATCGATGTAGCCATCCGTCCGCTGACGGAAGCTGAGCGGTCGTGGGCAGAGGCTCCGCTTCCGACGAGTGCGCTACCCGCTGTGTCCTGGGCGATGCTCGCCCCAGCGGAATTGCTCCAGAGCCACGGTGTGGCCGCATCGGTTGGATTGCGAGCATTGATTGGGCAGGGAGAACGGTCGTGGGGTTTTCGGGAAGCGGCGCCTCGTTCTCCATTCTCCACTTCGGGCTCACTATTCGTGTACGGCATGACGCGCAATACCTACAAGACGTACTTTGCCGCGGACGGATCGAGCCCGGTGTTGGCCCGGTTCGTTGCGGGTGATTCCTGGTCGGCCTGTTTCGGCGTCGAAGCGGGCCGTCCAGGTCCGGTCACCGTCCACGAGAATCGGATCGTCTACCACGATATTCTGCCCGGTGCGGACCTGCGATTCACTGCCAACGCGGACGAGCTGCGAGAGGAGATCATCCTTCATCGCCAGCCGGACCGGGCCGAGTGGCTGTTCCCTGTGTACGTGGAGAACGTCCGTGTGGAGCAGGGAGCCCACGACACGTTGGAGTTCATCGACAGCCGTACCGGCAGGCGGGTGTGGTTTATCCCCAAGCCGTTCATGTATGACATGTCGGGCGAACGGTCCGAGGCGGTCTGCAAACAGCTTGTCAAGGTAGGGGGACGGGTTTTCCTGAGGGTCGAGGCTGATGCCGGTTGGCTCGAGTCCGGCGGTCGATCCTATCCCGTGACGATTGACCCGACATTCTCTGGTCAGCCGCCGGCACACGATGGATGGTGCCAGAACTATAGCGGAAGCTCCAGGTGGTATGGTGCAACCTCCCTGCAAGTGAGGGGGCTCACGGACCCGAACCGCCAAATCCGGTCCTACATGCGGTGGGACATGAGCTCGATACCCGCGGGCGCAACAGCGAACAATGCGTCGAACAGCGTACGGCTCACGCTCTATCGCTACAGCCAAAACGGCACGTCGGGTGACGTAGACATGTACAGGCTCACGGGAGCCTGGACGGGTGGAACCATCAACTGGTTCTCGCAGCCCGCATCAACGTATGTGGCCAGGACAAGTGTGGCCGCCTCAAACGGCCTCAAAACCTGGTCCTACAACGGTTCGACGGGCGGGATGCCCACCAGCAATGGTGTCATGATCAGGGACCGGTACGAAAACACGGGTGACAGGATCTGGCTGTTCTACTCGGCGGACTACTATACCGGCGCGACGAATCGGCCCAAGCTGGAGATCGACTACACCGATCCTTGCACTCCGCCTGCGGCGCCGACCATCGGGGTGGCGACAGCCAACTCAACCAATCAGATCACCTGGGGGTGGACGAGGGCGGCGGGGGCGACCGGCGAAACCTACATGGCCTATGATGCCTCGTCGGGCGGCACCTTGAAATGGACGTCCGCTTCCCAGGCAGCCTCTTGCGCCGAGAGCAGCCTGGCGACAAACACACTTTACGGCAGTGGGGCGGGTACGGGCAACCAGAGGTACCTCGCGACATTCCAGGATTGCGAGAGCAGTACCCGCTTGGCGTTACCAGGCAGGTATACGCTGCAGGCCAGTGCCACCACCCCAACGTTCGGGACCATCACCACCGCAAGCATCGTCCTCAACACGACCGGTCCCACGAATCTGACTGCGGGCAGCTCGGGCGTCATCTTCAGACGTAACGGCTTGACCAACCTGGCCAAGGTGCAAGCGTTGACCACGACGGACTCCAGCTTGACCGCCAATACCTCATACAGCTACACGGCTTGGGGGGTAAACGGTGACAACGTAGCCAGCGCGGAATCGGGAGTTGCCTCCAGGTTCACTCTGGCGAACGCTCCAACGTATGGGACCAGCGGGAACGTCACCATCTCCTGTGATGCGGGGCAGACGAAGACGAACTGCACCGCGGGCCAGAATATCGTTTTCACTTTCAACAACGCCTTTGGTTCGGGAGCGGCCAACGTCGGGCAGTTCGGCTGCCTGTGGAACCAGACTGCGGGCGACCCGGCGAGTTGGAGCGGCGAGCAGCTCTGGACAAGCGGCACTACCCTGACCAAGCAGACCGGCACGGCCGGACAGAGCTACTATCTGCATATTCGGTCCTACAACAACGACACCACCAAGGTGGTGAACACGAGCGTGCTCAACTTGGGGCCCTACACCGTTCCAGCGCCGGCCGTCCCCGACGCACCCAGCGAGCCGGCGGCTTACCCGGCCGCTACCGCCATCACCTGGGGCTGGAAGGACAACTCGAGTGACGAGACGGGCTTCAAGGTCTATGCCGGCCAGGGGGCGTCCGCCCCATCCGGAGTCACCCACACCACTACAGCCAACATCACCTCATGGAGTGGCTACACCGGAAGGAATGTGAACACCCAACATGCCATGCAGGTGGCTGCGACAGGAGCCGACGGCGACAGCACGAAGACAGCCAACTTGCCGGTCTACACGCTGAACGCCACCCCGACGGCGCCAACCTTGAGCGATGTGGGCATGGATACCCTTCGGGTAATCACTACCGGTCCGGTGAATCTGGCGGGAGAAGCCGGTGTCGTGTTCAACCAGAATGGCATCGACCTGGCACCCTCGCTGGCTTTGGTCAAGGACATCTCCGGCCTGATCGCTAATACGCAGTACACGTTCAAGGCGGCCTCCACTAACGGCGATGGCGTCAGGAGCCTGGGAGGCAACGGGCCGCACGTCGGCGCCAAGGCCGGTACGGTGACCATGGGGGCGACCGATACTCCCTGGGGCTCCGGTTGCGACAGAGCCATCAGTCTCACCGCCAGTACCGAGAACTACATCGACATCGGCACCTCCGCTGATGCCAGCAACAGCTTTGACGATTTCACCGGTGGATTGACCATTGAGCTCTGGGCCAAGCCGACCAGCGTAGCGGGGTGTGGGTTCGTGGGCCTGAATGTTGCCGCAGGCAGCACGACCGACGTCGTCGATTTCATCACCAACATGGGAACACCGGGGATACTGCAGTGCAACTACCGGAACAACACAACGTCAAACGCTGTCTATACGCCCAGCGTGGTTGTCACGACGGGTTCGTGGCAGCATCTCGCGGTGACCATTGATGCCGGCGGCCTCTGCAACCTGTATCGCAACGGCGTCGTTCAGGCTGTCAACAGAACGAACGGCAGCCTGACCCTTCGCAACGTAAGCCGAACAGTCAACCGTATTGGCAGAACGCAGTCCAACCTCAATTTCACCTTCGGCGGCGGGTTGGACGAGGTGGCCATCTACAATCACGCACTCAGCGCAGCTCGTCTGGCGGCTCACTATCGGGCCCCCAGTTCCTCAGATTATGTCGGTGCGGTCATGACCGATGCTCCCATCGCCTACTGGCGTCTGGGCGATACCGGCGACGACACATTCGCCGATTCGTCCGGGGGCTATGGCCCATCAGCCGCTACATACACGCTGTCCAACGCGCCGACCTATGGCACCAGCGGTCATGTAACCATCCAATGTGGCCAGGGGCAGGCAGCCACCTGTGTAGACCCTGGTAGTGATGTTACCTTTACCTTCAATAACAGCTTCGGTGACGGGCCAGCCAACGTCGGGCAGTTGGAGTACCTCTGGGACACCGCGGCTGAAGAGCCAACCAACTGGGCCGGTGCGACGTTGTGGACCAGTGGCGCGTTCCGAACGTTGTCTGTCGGTACCAGCGGTAGCTACTACCTGCACATTCGCTCATACAACAACGATGAGACCAAAGAGGTCAACCCCTCGGTGCTCAACCTCGGGCCATATACGGTCGGCGCCATCCCGGCTGCTCCACACAAAGCCGCCGCCAGCGATGTTGGCCCGGACGTGATCACCTGGAACTGGTCGGACGTGGCTGACGCTCAGTACCGGCTATGGACCGCCGCCAGCGGCGGAACGCAGGTAGGCGGAACGCTTAGCGCCAACTCGTACACGGAGACCGGCTTGAACCCGGGCACGTTGTATGCCCGGTATGTCGAGGCTTTTAATGACTGCGGCACATCCGCGCGGACTGCTCTCGATCCCGTCAACACCATGTCACGGTTCTGTGTCGAGAACGGCGGCTTCGACGTCGGCGAGTTTGTCAACGGGGTTGCGCCATCTTGGACCAAGCTGGACTATGTGGGGACAGGTTCCTACTCGGCAGGTACGGGGAGCGGCAACTACTACAGTTCTCCCAACTCGCAGCGGATCACCTTTGGCCAGAATGAGGAAGCGTATGTCTATCAGAAGTACAACCTCATCCCAGGCCGAGGATATACCCTGTCCGTGAGGGTCAAGATCTATGAGACCAGCCAAACGCGTGCCAGGATACGCGTGGATCCCGAGGGCGGGGTGAATCCCTGGGCCAGCGGGATCATTGGTGCGGAGTCAGCGCACCAGAACTGGGAGCTTAAAAAAACGTCGCCGGAGGTTGTCACTGTCGGCGCAGCCGGGGTGGTGACTCTCTTTCTAGGCGGATACACCTCGCAGTATGTGACGGGCGATAGTTGGGTCCAAGTGGACGATGCGTACATTCAGCCGGCGGCTCCGACCTCAACCGGTGGCAGCGCGACGATTTGCCAGGGCCAGAGCGCGAACATCACCGCCAGCGGCGGTTTTGCCGGGTCCAGCAGCGAGTTGAAATGGTACACCCAACCAAACGGAGAAGGCATACTTGTCGGCACGGGTAGTCCGCTGAGTGTCAGTCCATCATCAAGCACGACCTACTACCCGCGATGGGAAGCTGGCAGCGATTGTGGTTCGTGCTGTGCATCCGGCGATGGTACGCCGGTCACTGTCACTGTACAACCGACCCCTGCGGCGCCCAGCAACCCGGGGTGGATCGATGTCACCACCTCGGCGATCTCCTGGACCTGGCAGGACAACTCCAGCAATGAGACCGGTTTCAAGGTGTATGCAGCGCAAGGTGTCGGCGAACCGACATATCAGACCACAGTTGCCGCTGACGCCACATTCTGGGACGGCTACACCGGCTTGGATGCCAATCGGCCCCATTCCTTCCGCGTGGCAGCCGCCGGCAGTGGCTCATGTGACAGTGCCCCAACCCCCCTGATCACCCGGTACACGCTTATCCAGACGCCCACAGGTGTCGTCTTCGATGGTGTGACCGAGACGAGCATCGACGCAGCGCCCAGCGGTACGCTCTCCAATCTGGCCGCCGACAGCTCCGGAGTGCAAACCGCGAACACCACCACCGGGATCAGTTCCGGGTGGCTGCAGAACCAGAACGCGTGGACCTCGTCGGGCCTGACGCCCAATACGCAGTATGGCTTTGTGGCCCGGGCCCGTAATGGAGACGGCGTCGAGACCACCGATTCACCTGCGACTGCCGGGTACACTCTGGCCAGGGCGGGACGCTGTACGTCGGACGATGGCAGCACGGGCAATGTCTGGTGCACCAATGCAACGACAAACTCCTGGTATGGGCAAGGCAAGCAGTTTATCTTCGCGAATCCCGCCGGGTTCGGAACGAGCCTCCACGGCGGCAATGTGTGGCGGGCGTCTTCCTTGGAGTACAAGTGGACCGGGAGTGCCACCGAGAGTTGGGCATCGCCCGGCACGCCTTGGAGTGCTGGGACCATCGAGGTGACACCGACAGTCGATGGCGACTGGTATCTTCACGTTCGGGCGTTGAATGAGGAGAGTGTGGTCAACAATGATAGCACTGTCGTCTACGGTCCCTTCATGTACGACAGTGCCGCGCCGGACGTGACAGTGAACCAAGCCGTTGGGCAGCCGGACCCTGCCTCAGTCCTTCCAATCCTTTTCACCGTCGTCTTCACTGAGACGGTCGTTGACTTTGAGCCGGATGACGTGACCTTCACAGGTACCGCCGCCGGGATCACGCACGAAATTGACGGCGAAGGCGCACAATACCAGATCAGGGTCACGGCGGTCGAGACCCCGGGTACCATTGTGGCCCACATTCCCGTGGGTGCATGCACGGACTTAGCGGGGAATCTCAATACCGCCTCAACCAGCACGGACAACAGCGTCACATACAGCACGGCGGCGGAGCCGACCATCGTATCCTGGCAAAGTGTTCGCACGCACGGAGGGGCGACTGGCAACGCAGGGATCACCTTGCAGGCCAACGGCAACATGGTTCCTTGCTCCGAGTCGCGGCGATACGGTATTCAGACGCTGGTGATCGAGTTCAATGAGGAGATGGAGGTGAATGGCTCACTGGATGATGCCGTGACCTTGGTTGGCTATGGGCTTCCTCCCGAGCAAGACCCAGTTGACTATACGAGTGAGCTCAATGTGCCGACGTTGTTGGCGGGGAGCAGGAAACTGGCAGTGACGGTCAAGCTTAATGGACGCGATTCATCACTGGCGAATAGAAAGCGGTACACGTTCACATTGGATGGCGGGAGTCTCAAGAGCAAGTCAAGCGGCCTGCCGATGGCCGGAGACTTGGATTGCCAGGTGCGCAGTCTTTGCGGAGACGTCAACAACAGCGGGAAGGTTCTGATTGACGACTTGGTGGCCATCAAGCTGGCCAATCGCAGCTCTGTTACACAAGCCAATTGCCGCCTGGATGTCAATCTCGACGGCGAGATTAACATCATTGACATGGCCCTCGCCAACTACAATTACGGTAGCGAGGCTCCATGACAAGCGGAGCAGGCTCAGCGGGTTCGGCTCCGCTGATAACGGTTTGAACGGCGGCTTCCAGCCTGGTGGCGCGAGTTGAGGTCGAGTAGCTCGGGCCCTGCTGCGCATATCGTGTGGCCTGTACACCGGGACAACGGGCTTCAATCACCGCCGCCCCATCTCGCGGATGGCCTCCAGATAGCACTCGATCGCCGGGATGGGCACGTTGTAGGGAACATGGTTGCCGACCGCGAAGAAGTAGCCGGGGCAGTCGCGGCCCAGATGGGCGCATCGCCGGACCTCGGCTCGAATGGCATCGCACGTGCCGAAGGTCAGGATACGGGTGTCGATGTTGCCGATGATGACGTGCGTTCGGCCGAAATGCTCAGCAACAGCTTCGAGGCGAGTGTAAGGCTCGAAGATGAACCCGTCGGCGCCGGCGTCAGCGAGGTCTGCGAGAAATCCGGTGAAGTCGCCGTCGCTGCAGAAGAGGACTTTGATGCCCGCCTCACGCAGCCGAGCCCATAGCCGCCGGTAGCGGGGGAATATGTGTTGCCGATACCACTGAGGGGCGAAGGGCGGCCCGCTGGTCCAGGCGATATCGTCGTGCCAGAGGAAGACCGGGACGCAGGCCGCGATATGCGCTTCAACAACCCGCTCGGTGATTCGGGTGAAGCCTTCGAGGATGCGGTCGAAGCGCTGCTCGTCGATGGCGGCCGCCAGGAGGAAGGGCTCCCACCCGAAAGTGATGATGGGCCAGGTGAAGACGCCGTGGTAGAAGCCGCCGGGAACAACCGCTTGATCGTAGTCGGCCTGCGTTCGCGTGTGCCAGTCGCGGACCATGCCGGCCAGTTGCTCGGTCGGTGGTCCGTGCAGGTCGCGCTCGGGCTCGAACGCCAGAACCTGCTCCGGCGTAGTGAATGGCTTGGTGGCCGGGGCGATGTCTCGCCCGGTTTCCGTGTACTGGCCATGCCCCATTTCGGTCCGCGGGCCGTCGTACTTCAAGGGGAACGTCGCCCACATGAAATCGTAGTCCAGCAGCCTGGCTAACCGGGCGAAGGCCTGATCGCTTTCCCGCGGATCCTCGGATTCCGGATCAAGGCCGGTCGTCTGGAGGGTGAATTGCCGGTGGAAGATGTACTCGGTGTGGGGGATACGGTCGGGCATTTCCAGGTGGATCGCCTGCCAGCCGCGGGTGTAGCTCATGGTCGGTCCTCTCACCGCATCAAGCGGCATTCAGCGGCATTGCAGGTCGCCGCTCAGGAGCGATAGCGTGCAGGTCAAGCCGGCCTCCTGAACAGTATCATCTTGTCTCGAAGAAAGGCCAAGTAACGAACCGGCTGGCCGAACTCGCGGGTGCCGCCGATTGCGCTGGCCGCTTTGGCCGGCGGCCGACCCGGGACGCAAGTTCTAATAACCGTTCCGTAGTCTCCCATGCAGTATCATAGATATCCAGCCTGAGCCCATGGGCGCGGATACACTGTCGGCGATGTGAACATCCGCCCCGCGTCTTCGAGCGTTGCAGTGAACGCCCGCCGCCCATATGATACCACCGCGGTTGATTTGTTACCCCAGGAGACAGGTGCGATATGGCACAGACGCAGCGTGATTACTTGACCATTGTTTCCGGTCTGCCTCGGTCTGGCACGTCCATGATGATGCAGATGCTCGACAAGGGAGGAATCCCCGCGCTGACCGACAACATCCGGACGCCGGATGAAGACAACCCCAAGGGCTACTACGAGTTCGAGCCGGTCAAGCAGACCAAGAAGGACGCGTCCTGGCTCAAGGACGCTTCGGGCAAGGTCGTCAAGATGGTCCACCTGCTCCTGCTCGACCTTCCCGCGGACCACCGGTACCGCGTGGTCTTCATGCGGCGCAATATCCGCGAAGTCGTCGCCTCGCAGAACGTCATGCTTGACCGCCACGGCAAGTCGACGGGCGACCTAGGCGAGGAGAAGCTCATCGCCATGTTCCAGGCCCAGATCGCCAAGGTCGAGGCCTATGTCCGTCAGCATCCCAACTTCGCCATGCTCGACGTGACCTACAACGACGTGCTCAGGGATCCGCGGCCGGAGGTTGCGAAGATCAACGCGTTTCTCGGCGGCGACCTGGATACGCAGGCGATGCTGGCTGTCGTGGACCCTTCTCTTTACCGCAATCGGCGGTGACGCTTGAGCTACCCTTCGCATCCGCTTTTCGGCGTCGCTGCCCCGCGGAGCGGCAAGCCGCGAGCGAAGTCTGTCCGCTCTGAGGAATGCGCGAACTTGTTCGTGGGCTGGACCGCGCGAACTTGTTCGTGGATTGGACCGATAATCAACGCCCCGGCAGTCTCGTTATGTGGCCGCTGGGTCAAGCCTTCCCCGCACATCTCCGCTTCTGTCCGGTAAATACAAAACTGCGGACCTCGATTGGCCGATAACCCTCAGCGCGACACTGGCGGGGGGGGACATCGAGGAACACCGTAATTGACGGAAGGAACCGATCCATGATGCAGATCATGCGACTGACCATGATGGGGTTGATGGTGGCGGTAGTGCTTTGGGGCGGGCTGGCATGCCAGAATCCCCCTGAGCGGCTGAACGCGCCGCCGCAGGGCTCCAGCGAGCGTCCGCATCCGATGCAGGATACGTTCGCCTATATGGTCGACAATGCCCTGCTGGAAGACATGAGCATGTCGGCGGTGCACTTTGTGCCGCACCAGCCGGACCTGAACGCGCTGGGGGCGAGGCGACTGGCGAGGTACGCCTCGGTTCTACAGGCCTACGGCGGCAAGCTGCGCTACGACGGCATGGACGATCCTCCCGAACTGGCGGCCGGTCGGATCGAGCAGGTCAAGACCTTTCTGCTGGCCGAGGGCCTCGATGCCGACCGAATCGAAGTGGTCCAGGATCTGGCCAGCGGCAAAGGGATGAACGCCACCGAGGCGATCTTGATCCGGGAAGCGGCGAAATTCGACCCAACCAAGCAAGGGGCAGGCCAGTCAAGCGGGCCGGACCTCTCAGGTATTCTGGGCGGGGGTAAGAGTTGATCGTCCGCGGCAACTGGATATCGCTGACCGAGTGTGCGTGATGGCCCACTGCCGGGCAGACCCGGCCCACGGGCATGAAGGAGCGTGGCCCATGTTGGTATGGATGCGACGTTGGCTCATTGTGGGTGTGGCGACGATGTGCGTAGCCTCGGCGGGTTGTGGAAGCCCCGATGGAGCGCAGATTGCGGGCCGAGATCCCGTCTCGCAACTGCCCGCCGACGGTGCTGACGTCTTCAGCGCCGGCGGAGATATGGAGATCCTGCCCCACACGCATCTGGCTGCCGGTCGCCTGCACGAAAGCCAGAGCCGGCTTGGCCGGGCCGCCGAACAATACCGGATGGCCATTGCCCTCAAACCCGACTTCGTGGAGGCACTCAATCGTCTAGGTATCGTGTTGGACGGCATGGGACGTTTCAAGGAGGCCGACGAGGCGTTCCTCAAGGCGATCGAGTTCGCTCCGCAAGACGCGTATCTGTACAACAATCTTGGGTTCAGCTACCTGTCACAGTTGAGGTGGGCGGATGCCGAGTCAGTTTTGCGCCGAGCCGTCGACATCAAGCCGGATTTCGCCCGCGGGCGAGTGAACTTGGGACTGGCCCTGGCTCAGCAGGAGCGGTACGACGAGGCTCTGGCTCAATTCCAGGCCGCCCTCGAGGCGGAGGCGGCGTACTACAACATCGGATTGATGTACCAGTCGAAACGTCGGCTGGTCGAGGCTGCCCGGGCGTTTAAGACCGCGCTTGAGCTGAACCCGCGTATGGTGGCTGCCCGCAAGCGTCTGGATCTTCTCCCACCTGATATCGTCAGCCAAGCCGAGCGGTACACGGCGACGATCGCCTCGCCGGTCTCGGAGGACGTCGCTCCGGCCATACACATCGAGCCTGGCGAACGTCCCGCGACCCAGCCGGCCGATGAGCCCGACGACAACGAACCCACAGCCGAAGCCCCAAAGCCCGCCGGGCTGTTCGTGGATGTGCCGACGATGCTCGCTCTGTCGGTCTTTGCCGACATGCACGACGAAGGGGCGTTTGTTCTTGATGACCTGGGCCCAGTTTGGATGGAGTCTGAGTCGATCGAATGGTCGGCTCTGTGTCTGCTGCCTCGATGAGCGACCCCGGCATCGGGGCCAAGTCGGATGGATGGGAAAGTCCCCGCCGGCCGCATGGGGTGGCCGCTATGACACCTCGCTTCCCTGCGGCATCGCTTACTCGCGGCCTTTCTCCCTCGCTGCCTCCTCCAGTTGGCGGGCGAAGACTTCCATGACTTGCCCAGACCGATACCAGGACAGGACAAACCACAGGATGACTCCCGCCAGGATGCAGGCCGAGATCGGGCCGGCACTCAGCAGGAGCGTACGCATCAGCCGTGGGCGCAGCGGGCCCACGAGCTCGACCGACTGGGCCGGAATATACCGCATGACGGGACCCTCGGCCGGCTGGGCCGATGACTCCGTCGCTGCTCGCAGTTGATCAAGCAGGGTCGCTCTTCGCTGGACGACATCCACATACGCGGTCAGTGTCTCTTGGTGCTTCTGGTATTCCGCCATGGCGGCCAATGCTTCAGCCAACGCACGGCTGAGTGTGGTTTCTAGTTCACGGTCTTGCGCGAGCAGGCGGTCGCGCTCGGCCAGGGCCCTGGCGACCTCTTCTTCGTGTCGCTTGCGCAGGTCTGCCAGGAGTTGCTGACGCAGTTCATGCTCTACGTCGGCGCGCTGCTCTTGAATTCGCGTCTGCAGGCTGCTCACCGTCTGAACCACGGCCGACAGTTGAGAATTCTCACCCAGAATCACCGATTGGGCGGCGCTTTGGGCGCCACGGACGGCATCGAGCAGCGGCTGGAAACGCTGACTCAACTGGCGGTGGAGAACGATCCGCTTGGTGGGTTCCTCGCCTCCCTGTGGGATCGCCGCCAAAGCCTGCTCGAAGTCGGCCTGAATGCCAGCCGTCTGATCGAGGTACTGATGAGATGCCTCCTCGATGCTCGCCTGTACCACAATCCCGTCTGCCTGAGCGAGAGACGACCGCACCTCCATGCGACGGCTTGTCCATGTGTCCATGAATGTCCGAGTGGCATCCGACCAGCGGGTCAGAGCCTGACGCACATTCTCCAGTTGACCCTGGACCTCCTCATCGTGCCGTTGCTGCAGGAGTTCCGATACCAGGTTGACGCCCTGCCCCAGGGCCTTGTGCAGGATATCAAGCCGCTGAAGCCCTGGCTCCAGCAACTCGGCCAGTAGCTCGACCAGACGCTGTTGACGATGCTGGAGGGCGGCTAGGTCGGCTTGGAGCTTCTTGACCTCACCCTCGGCTTGGCGGATCTGGCTTGGATCCAGCACCAACCCGGTCTCGGTCGCGGGGCGGGTCGCGATCCTCGCCGACAATTCCTGCACCTCCCCAGCGATGCGGGCACGTTCCTTTTGGATTTTGCCCAGACTGTCCAGCAACGCAACGGTGGTCGTGGTGGATGGTGCTGTCGATGGCTGAGGCGTTGTGGCAAGTTCCCGGCTGAGGTCCTCAATACGAGCCAAGAGACGGTCACGCAACTCGGCCGGTGCGGTCGCCGGCGCGGTGCTGGGCACGCCTTCGGCCGCTAGAATCGCCTGGCCAACCCGGTCCACTTCCGCGGCACCTGTCTTCGGGTCGGAAGCCTCCAGGGATAAAGCGAGGATACCCTGCTCGCGGTGTGGCCGAGTCTGCCAAGTCTTGTTTGTGGCCGAGATACCCGGCGTCCACGCTGTCTGCTCGCACCGAGCGAGTACCTCCGCGTCGGGCGGATCGACCGAAATGATCCCCGTCACACGGTATCGCGGCGTATGGGTGAGCCAGGTCGCGCCGAGCAAGGCCGCGGTGGCCAGCAGGGCAACTCCGATTGCGATCAACCCTGCTGTTCGTGGAGCCAGCGAGCGAGCACCCGTCGTCGGGGGCTCAGCCGGCGGGTTGGTCACGAGTGCGTCAATGGCGACAACCGGCTCTTCGGGATCACAGGCCTGCTCCGATGTTTCTGCCGGTGTTTGCTCTGCCAGTTGCCGCCGAAGGGCCCGCAGTTCACGCCGCTGCTGATCCAACCGCTGTCGCTCGAGGGTCAGCACCCGGCCGGCCTCGTCGCGCTCCTCGCGAAGCTGATGAAGCTGATCCGCCAGGGCTCGGCCCTTGGCGATACTCTGGTGGAGCTGATCCTCGCGAGCCCGCAATGCCTGCATGTGCTGGGCCGCCTGCTGTTCCCGGGCCTGCAGGCTCTCCTGAAGGCCGTTGATGACTCCCTGGTGTTGCCAGACGCTCTTCTCGAGCTCCGTGACGCGGTTCTGCAGCAGCCGGATCGTGGTCTGGGGATCCACCGGCGGAGTGACGGCCTCCGACGACGCATCGGGCTCAGCTCCGATCAGGTCGGGCGGGGGATCATGAGGTCCGCCGGGAAACTCAAACTCGTCACGTTCGTCGCTCAACACGGCACGAGTTTACTGCTGCCGTACGATGTCGACAAGCCGGTTCGCGGCAGAGCACGATGCGCTATGGCGACTGGCCGGCCAGAATCGCCCCGTGCGGCTCCCCGGCATTCGCTCCAAAGCGTGAGCAACTCGTTCGGCCGCCGCGGAAATGGTCAGCCGGGCGGCCAGGAGGCACGCAGATCGTCGCGGTACACACCGATCCGCTCGACTGGGATCCGCTGGAAGCCGAGCTCGAAGGCGGGCGAATCGTCACGAAGATCGAAGTTGCCGCTGGCCATATCCACAAAATGCGGATCGGTGTCCACGAGGTTGTCCTTGACCCTCACAATGGTATCGTTGAGCCCGTCCGCCAGGTCGAGCCAGCGCCCGCCCACGCAGATGTTGCGGGCGACCACGTTGTACTTGGCCACGGCCGGCTCATCATCGTAGAGAGTGAGCAGCTCGGGGTAGCGGGTGCTCCATGGCGGCTCCCGGTACGGTACGGCGTTGAGACGCTCGGTGAGCGTGTTGGTCGTGCCGTCGAAGTAGTTCTTGGCCCACCCCAGGCCGCGCGAGTCGATGTGCACGGCAGGTGTGCACTCGACAAAGACATTGTTCTCCACGGTCACATTGCGCCCACCGCCAATGAGCACCGCTCGCCCCGCTTTGTAGCAGATGTTCCCGTACACGGTCGCCCCGCTGGCCCAGTCGTCGAGGTAGATGGCCTGCACGCCGAGGTGCCCCGAGAAGCTCCCGATGTGGTGGAAGTAGTTGTGCCGGATGACATTGCCACGCCAAGTCCAATCCCGGCCCATGTAGAAGGCCCCCGCGTCGTCGGTGTCCATGCACACCGTATGGACCTCGTTGAACTCGACGACGTGCTCGTTGCCGCTCAGACCGATGGCCATATGCGGGGCGTCGTGGATGAGGTTGTGCGCGATGCGGTTGCCCACGCCGTCGGCGCTCACGCCGGTGCGGTAGGTCTTGCTGGTACGGCTGTAGCGATGGATGTGGTTGTTGACCGCGTAGTGCCCGGCCGGGGTGAGGGTGGCCCGGTCGCCGCCGGACAGGGTGATGCCGCCGTCGCCGGTGTCGTGGATGTCGCACCCGACCACGCCGTGGGCCGTCCCACCGCTGATCGTGACCGCCCGGCCGCCGATGTTGCGCAGCGTGCAGCCGCCCACAAGATTGTCGGACCCGCCCGTGATGACCATCGCGGTACCGCGGTTGAACTCCAGGTGCAGGCCGCGCAGGGTGACGTGCGATACGTCCTTGAGGGCCACGATGGTGTCGATCATGGAGACGAACGCGGTCGAGGACTTGATATCCGCGGGTGGCCAGAAATACAGGACGCCTGTGGACCGGTCGAGGTACCACTCGCCGGGCATGTCCAGCTCGGCCAGCAGATTGATCGCGTAAAACCGCTGCCCCTTGCGGTAACCATAGTGGTGGTAGGGGGCTTTGAGGTGAATGACTCGGCTGTCGGTGTCGATGGACTCGACGGTCTGGTAGGCGTCGGCCCAATCCCAGAACCAGTAGCCCAGCAGCCGAATGTCCGTCTCATCCTTCCACCGACTGGGCCGGTCGCCCTCGTAGGTGAACTTGCCGATCTTGTCGCCCTCACGACCGTGCGAAGTGAACAGCTCTCCGCCGACCACCGCAGCGATCTGGGTGAAGCCCTCGTTGGGCCAGCGGGCCAGGCTCATCGGCCGGTCCTGGAAGAACAGCTCCAGCCGCTTGCCGGCGGCCACGGGGTCGCCGAGGTCGCTGATACCCTGCGCCTTGAGGTCCGCCTGCACCACCTTGCCGCGGGCCGATTCGTCCAGGCGAGCAAGGATGCTCGCGTCGGTGACCGGGGCGAAGCGGTCGATGGCCCGGCCGCCGATGACCCGCACCTGCTCGTCGCCGTAGTTGCGGTAGATCACGGGATGGCTCTTCGATCCACTGTCGGAAGATCCCAGTTCAAACGTCTTGGCCAACGTGTACATGCCCCCTCGCAGATGGACGGTGAGCGGGCCGGGGGGCTCGGGGCTCTGACGCGACCTGATCGCACGCAGGCGGTCACGGGCCCCGACAAGCGACGCCAGCGGTCCGTCGTCGCCATTGGGCTGCGGTTCCGCGAACCGCCCGCTCCACGCGTCGTTCCCGTTCGGGGCGACATACAGATCCGCCCCGCAGACTGCCAACGGCAACGCAAACAGAACCACAATCTCGCCAACCAGCATGTTCTTCACCGCCGATCCTCCAAAAATGGTGTCAGGATGATTTTTTCAGGGATCGCCCTCGCCAGGACACTCGGCTGAAAATTCATCCTGACACCCTTTTCTCAGAATGCAAGCTGGGCCGGTTGCCAACTGCTTGGCCATGCGGCATGATAATGGGCGGATGCGGCCGTTGAGGGTGTTTCGGCTTGGCAGGGCGGTGAGGTTCAGCGGGCCAGTGAGCGGCAACGCGGGAGGTTCGCAGACGGTGAGACGCAGACGCGCAGGTTGGAGTCGATGGCTGCCGGCCCTGCTGGCCGTCCCGGTGTTCGCCCAGGTGCCCGGCACAGGAGTGCCGGTGGACGCTGATCGGGACGACGCCCCGGCGTATGGCAGCACGCACCGTGTGCCCGATGACTTCCTCGATCGTCATCGCAGACCCAGCGTTGTGTTGCCGTCAGAGCCTGCTGAGCCGGGGCGCGAAGCTACGGAGCGCTCCGGGGCCATGATCGCCAAGCCCGCCGCCGAAATACGCCGCCTGCCCGAAGGATACGTGATCGGTTCGCGGCCGGCGTACATCAAGCACGAGGACGATTGGCATGTCGCCCACCTCCTGCCGCAGCCCGGCATGGTGGATCCGCCGCCGCTGCGACTTCTGCCGAATCAGCACCTCGCCTTGGTTGAATCCGTCCTGGCAGAAACGCAAGAGACCTCGCAATTCGTGCTGACCGGGCGCGTGACCGAGTACCTTGGGGCGAACTACCTGCTGATCGAGCATGTCGCCGAGGTCTTGACGGCACCGCCAACTCCGCCGCCCGCGGACAGTGTGCCGGCACCGGCAACCTCTCCGCCCGCGTCAGAGGACGTGGCCCCCGACGCTGAGCCGCCAGTCGAACCAAGCCCCCAGGATATCATCCGTCAGCTGATGGAAACCAAGCCGCTGCGGGCCGTTGTATTGCCCAAGGAAGAACCCGAGGTGGCGGACTTCCCTGCTCCGACGACGCAGGAGCAATCGCCACTCAGATCGAATGTGCCAGATGACCCGGACGCGGCCCCCGTCCATATACTGCCCGAGGGCACCATCATGGTTGATCAGCTCGGGCGGCTTGTACCCGCCGGCGAGCAATGGTGGTCGCTGGCGTTTGAGGATCGCGGTCGGGACGCCAGTCGGCCGCCCATCCGCGTGTTACCCAGCCGACTGCTCGAGACCGCTGTAACCTTGTCCTCCGGGACGGCTCAGGGCGGCGTATTCATGGTCAGCGGCGAGATCACGACCTACAAGGGATTCAACTACCTCTTGTTGCGCAAAGTGCTCGTCCGCCGCGATCTAGGGAACTTCCGCTGATGGCTTTGATGATGAGTGTTTCCGGCGTGCGGGGCGTCGTGGGGCAGACATTGACGCCCGGCTTGGCTGTGGATTTGGGTTGTGCGTTCGGCACGCTCCTGGGCGGCCGACAGGTGGTCATCGGGCGAGACTCCCGCCCCAGCGGGCCGATGATCGAGGCTGCCGTCGTGGCCGGCTTGCTCGCCACCGGGTGCGAGCCCGTCCTGCTCGGCGTGGCCTCCACGCCTGCCATCGCCCTCATGGTCAGTCGCCTCCACGCCGCCGGCGGTATCGTCATCACCGCAAGCCACAACCCAATCCCCTACAACGGCATCAAGTTCCTTACCGACGAGGGCTTGGCTCCGCCACCGGAACGGGCTCGCCAGCTTTTCGATCTGCATCAAAGCCGGGCCTTCAAACTGGTCGACGCCACCAGCGTCCACAAACCCCGCGTCGAGCCCACCGCCGCTCGCACACACGTCCAGGCCGCTCTGGGCATTGTCGATCAACCCGGCATCGCCGCCCGCGGCTTCCATGTCGTCCTCGACAGCGTCAACGGTGCCGGCGGCGAAGAGGGGCTCATGCTTCTCGAACAGCTCGGCTGCCGCGTCGCTCACCTCAACGGCGAGCCGACCGGCCTGTTCGCCCATACGCCCGAGCCGCTGGCGGAGAACCTCACCGACCTGTGCGACGCCGTCCGCCGCGAGGGGGCTTGTGCTGGTTTCGCCCAAGATCCGGACGCCGATCGCCTCGCCATTGTGGATGAGACCGGACGCTACGTCGGCGAGGAATACACCCTGGCTTTGCAGGCCAGGTACATGTTCGAGACCCACCCCGGGTCGGCCGCCGCCAACCTCTCCACCTCGCGGATGATCGACGATCTTGCCGCCGCCGGCGGCCCCTGTCGCGTCTACCGGTCCCCTGTGGGCGAGGCCAACGTCGTCGCCACTATGAAGCAGCACGGTTGCGTCTTTGGCGGAGAGGGAAACGGTGGGGTGATCGACCCGCGCGTCGGCGTGGTCCGCGACAGCCTTGTGGCCATGGCGATTGTCCTGCAACTCATGGCTCGCACCGGCAAGCGGCTCAGCACCCTCGTCGATGAGATCCCGCGGTACGTCATGCTCAAGACGAAGTTCGAGTGTACCCAGGAACGCATCGCCCGTGTCTTGGCCGCCGTTCGCGAGAGGTACCGGCAGGAAAAGGTCAACGACAGCGACGGCGTTCGCGTGGACTTTGCCGACGGCTGGGTCCACGTCCGCGGCTCCAACACCGAGCCCATCATCCGCATCATCGCCGAGGCCGCCACCCGTGAGCGCGCCGACGAACTCGTGGGACAGATTCAGGCCATCGCCTCGCGCCTTTAGCCTTCAGCCTTTACCCTGTATCCTTTCCCCCTTGGGTGTCACCCGCATCGCGGAGAGAGTCCAATGGCTACGTACCAGGCCAGGCAGGGCGACCAGCTCACGTCGCGTACGCGGACCAGCACGTGTGGCGGCGCGGAACGTGTGTGTTTCGGAACGGTCATGGCTTTCTGCATGGCCGGTACGTTGGGGCTGGTTGGTTGTCGTGGAGGATCCGACGTTCCGGAACAAGGCGTTGGAGTTGCCACGACCACCTCCGCCCCGGAAGAAGTTGCGGACGAGAAGCCGGCGGGGCCGCACGGCGGGCGGCTGCTGTTGATCCCGGCGAGCCGAGGCCAAATCGAGTGGGTGATGGATGAGGTGAAACGTCGCCTCCGAGTCTACTTCCTCACGCTGGATGATCGGCCACTCGAGTCGGTCCGCGAGCCCTTTCTCGTGTTCGGAACCTCGGCAGGTCCGAAAACCCTCCATCTGGCCGACTGTGGTGATCCCCAATTCCTGAATGCCTGCTGGCAGGTTGCCACTGAAGATGAGGATTGGCCGGGTAGCCGGACGGAGATGCTGATCCGCTTTGTCGTTGGCGAAGAGGGCTTCCGCCTGCGATTGCCCGTCGCCGACGAGTGCCCGTGAACGCCGGTCGCCACGGGGGGCGACCGCTACGCCTTGCGATTGCTGGTCGCCTACCCATTCCCGTGAACGGCCGGCCGCGGACTGGCAGGGGGGCTTCGTTGGTTTATGGTGCGCTTTTCTGGGGGGCGTCGGTTTCCAGCCTGCGATTCGGTCGCGGCGGGCAGGCGGGAACCGCAGCTCGCTTCTCCGAGTGGTAGCCAGTCCCGTGCCCCGCGTCGTGCAAGTCTCTGTCTATTAAGGGGTTGCGTGCTCGCCCGCGACGCCTCCGTAAAATGGAGCACATGGGGATATGCAAAGGCCGGGGCGAGTGGACAGTTCGCAAAACGCGGCCGCTCTGGGTAAAAGATTGTTTGACTTGCTTTTCACCATGGCTTATAATGAGCAGCTGAGAGAGTAGGTGTGGGCGGGGATCGCTCGCACCAGGAGAAGCAGGAGAGAGAGCAGGCGTCCACCTCCAAGTGATTCCTTTAATCACGGCGTTGTGCTTGGCATGACGATATGGAGATAGACGCGCACATCGGGCGGCTGTGGTTGCTCGGCGTGATGCCACGGGAGAGAGAGGAATCATGATTCATTCATCCACCGGTCGAGGGTCGGTTGCGGGCAGGTTCTTGCTGTCGTCTGTGGTTCTGGCGTTCCTTGCGGCATCGGCTTACGCGGTGCCGCTCCAGAGCCTGATCGACAGCAACGGTGTCATCGTGGAAGGCGACAAGCTGTTCTATAACTTCGATGTCGTCGTGACAGGAATCGGTACCTACGTTGCCGACCCTTCGCAGATCGAGGTGAACGGCATCACCGTGGGCAATGATTACGGGCTGCGGTTTGACACCGCGACCGGGGCGCCAATCCTCTCGGCGGACCCCAACTCCTTCGTCGACGTCCTGCTGAGCTTCGATGTGGCGGTGCTCAATCCTCTCTATGGCATCGCGGAGATCGATCTGGCGTTCGCTGGTTCCGCGCCGGCAGAAGGCTTCGCCCAAGTGGTGGAGACCGCCCGGAACGCCTTGGCGGTTGTGGCTCAGATGAGTGTGCAGGTTCCCGGTGGGCCGACCAGCGTGACCGTGCCGCTTCCTGAGCTGTATTCCACCCTGCACATCGTCAAGGACATGGTCGCGGTCGGCGGGCTCACCGAAGGCAGCTACATCACCTGGGTTGAGCAACTCTTCCCGCAGGAAATCCCGGAGCCCGCGACGCTGTCCTTCCTCGCGCTGGGGGCTCTTGTGCTGCTGAGGCCGCGAAAGCTGGCCCGCATGGCGACGAAAGCTTCGGTTCCGGCGATCGTTGTGCTCCTGACGGTTTCGATGCTGGCTGCTCCCGGCCGCGTACACGCCGTACCGCTGGAGCAGATCATCGACGAAGGGCAGTCGATACTGGTCGTGGACAAGCTGTTCGAGAACTTCACCTTCTCGGTGTCGGGCACCGGGGCATACATTGCCAACCCCGCCGCCATCGACGTTGCGGCTATCAGTATTGGTGACGAGATCGGCATTCGTTTTGCGGGCCTGCTGGCCGCCCGTTCGAATCTGGTACCGGACAGCGCCGTGACTGTGACGATCGGATATGACGTCACGGTGGTGGATCCGAATCTCTGGATCCATGACATCAGCCTGGTTTTCAACGGCATGGCAACCGATCCCGCCGGGTACGCTCAAGTGACCGAGACGGTCTACTACGAGAACACGCCGGTTGGCTCAGCGTCGGTGGCAACGCCCAGCCCGCTGAACGACCATGATCTCTTCGACGCGGCGTTTAAGAAACTGCACGTCGAAAAGACAATTGAGCTGTACGGCGGTGCGAGAGGTTTCACGACCATCTCGTTCATCGATCAGACCTTCTCGCAGATTCCTGAGCCTGCGACGGTGGCCCTGCTCGGCTTGGCGCTGCCTCTGTTGAGGCTCCGGCGGCGGGTGAAGTGAACCGGTGAGCATGTGGCCGCCGGGTGCGCCAAAGCCCCAGGCGGATGACTGAGACGACACAGCGAGGCAGGCCGTATCCATCGGGTGCGGCCTGTCTCTTCTTATGCGCATCCACCAGTGAGCATGCTGGCAACGCGTTCGGGTCGCGATTGGTTGACCCAGACGCGTGTTAATGGTCGAATGGCTTGGGTGAACAGGACGCTTGGCTGCGGGTGGGTGAACCATGACGCCGAAACTGGCTTGCAGTACACGGGGGCTGATGGCCCAGGTACTCCGCAGCTTCCCTTTGGCCGGCGGGCTCGAGTTCATCAGGCAAGCCGGGGCAGCGGGTGTTGAGTTGTACTGGTCGCAGGTTGAGCGGGCATTCGCCGACCAAGCCAACCCAGGTCGGTGCCTGCGCGACCTGCTCGCGGACAAGAGCTTGGCGCTGACCGGGATCAACCTGCCACAGTTTGTCGGTGTGGACGATGGCGAGGATCAACCCGCGGCGACGAAGGCATTGTGCGATCACTTGGCCTGCATCGCTGAAACGGGGTGCGCGAGCTGCAATCTGTTCGCGTACGATCGCGGAGAACAAGGGCGGGAAGTGCTGGTTCGGGCGGTCGCGGCGGTGGCTGAGGCCGCACGGCCGCTCGGAATGTCTGTGAACTTGGCGAACTGGCGCGGCACGCGAATCGAGCAAATCGAGGATTTGCGGTATTTGGTGGAGGCGGCGCGGGCCGGGAACGTGCGTGTCTTGTTGGACGCCGCCCAGTTTCACGCGTCGGCGGTGAACCCCCTGGATGTTGTGGCGGAGTTCGGCGACTTGGTTGGCTGTGTCCATCTAGGTGATTGCATTGGCCACCGGCCGGTCCCCGTGGGGCAGGGGGAGGTAAACCTAGGCGGCGTACTCCGGCAGGCCCGGCACGCGGGGTACGATGGTTGGTTTGTGATCGACTTCGAGGTCAGCGGTCGCGAGGATCCCTTGGAAGGTTTGGCGGAGGCCCTATCCCATGTGCAGTCGCTCGCCTGAAAAATGGTGTCAGGATGATTTTTGCGGGGGCGCCAGCGGGGGTTGCGGGCCCCAGAAAAATCATCCTGACACCCTTTGCGGTGAGATTGCGGCCAAGGTGCGGGCGGGCGAACGCCTGACACTCGAAGACGGCGTGCGGTTGTTCCAGTCGTCGGACATCCACCAACTGGGCGAGTTGGCCAATCTGGTGCGGGAGCGACTACACGGCCGGCGGGTTTACTACAACGTCAATCGCCATATCAACTACACGAACTACTGCGTCCTGCGGTGTCGGTTCTGCTCGTTCGCTCGGCCGTATGCCCCGGCACAAGGTGCCAGGAACCTTGTCGCCGCGGGGGCGTCGGACGGTGCTCGTCCAGCGAAAGGGCTTCTGACCCCTTTCTCAAGGGGAGGGTACGAGCTGACGGTGGATGAGGTTGTGACTCAAGCCCGCGAGGCGGCGGACCACGGAGCCACGGAAGTGCACATCGTGGGCGGGCTACATCCGCGGCTGCCGTTCGCCTACTACGAGGAGATGTGCCGGTCGATCCGGGAGGCGTGCCCGGGCCTGCACATCAAGGCTTTTACCGCCATCGAGATCATCCACTTCACGCGGATCAGCCGGCCGCGTCTGAGCATCCGCGAGGTTCTCGAGCGCTTGCGGGCAGCGGGGCTGGGCAGTCTGCCGGGCGGCGGGGCCGAGATCTTCGACGATCGCGTTCACGAGGAAGCCTTCAAGAGCAAAGTGGGGGAGGCGGGCTGGTTCGACGTGCACCGGACCGCCCACGAGCTGGGCATCTTCAGCAACGCCACCATGCTTTACGGCCACGTCGAGTCGCCCGAGGAGCGCGTGCGACACCTCCTCAAGCTGCGCGAGCACCAAGACGCGTCGCTGGCGGGCAGGCCGGCCCACTTCAACTGCCTCATCCCGCTTTCGTTCATTCCCGACGGCAGCGACCTGGCCCACCTGCCTGGCCCGACGGGGCTCGACGATCTCAAGACGTTGGCCATCAGCCGGCTCGTGCTGGACAACGTGCCCCACATCAAGGCATTCTGGATCATGCAGAGTCCCAAGCTCGCCCAGGTCAGCCTCGACTGGGGCGTGGACGACCTCGACGGCACGGTCGTGCACTACGACATCACCCGACGCGAAAACGCCGCCGGCGGCACCCATCAGGAACTCACCGTGGACCGAATCCGCAGAATGATCCGCGAGGCCGGTCGCATCCCGGTCGAGCGCGATACCCTCTATCGGGAAGTCATCCGTGATCCCGCGGAGTCAACGGCGTCCTCCACGCGCGGGTAGAACGGCAAGGGGCGAACGCGAACCTGCCGCGGCATCCTACGCCCCGCACAGCCATTCCATCGCCGCCCCGATGCTCACCGCCGCATCCTTCATGCCATCCAACTCCCGCCGCCCCTCAACGCGCCCGCCTACGCACACGTCGGCTCTCACAACCAAGAGCATATCCGCAGATTGCGCAGATTTCGCAGATGAAGACAAGGCCTTCTCGGTTGTCTAATCCCATCTGCGTAATCGGCGCAATCTGCGGATCTATCGGCTCGGCCCAATTGGCACGGCCTTTCCGCAGGATCACTGGCCCTCCCTGTCCCTGCGACCATCCCCTCCGTGCTCGCGCTTGCTGCTCGACAAAAGCGGATTGAACCACGGCGGACGAAGAGCACGAAGCCCCCGCGTCAGCCGCCAGCCGGCTCATCTCGTATCCTATCGGCGTTCATCCGCGTTCATCGGCGGTTCCTACTTCCTGGCCAGCCATTCCTTGAGGTGCAAGCTCGGTCCGCTGCCAAGAAGCCCCCTGACCAGTGGTTTGAGCTCGGTTCCTGGAGGCCAGAGACCTCGCTCGTGAAGAAACTCCGCACGACGGATGAGTCGGTTCACGCGCTCTTCCTCCACTCCTCCTGGAACGATCACATGCGCCGTCCAGACCTTGTTCATACTCCCCCTGTTTAGCAGCCTCGTAAGACGCCCCACACGTTGAAACAAGCGAATAGGTGACCATGGCAACTCGTAATGGATCAAATGTTGACAGTGCTCATGCAGGTCGATGCTCTCGGAGTACCTGTCTGTTAGAACTGCAAGATAGGGTGGCTCTGTTCCGCCACGGAAGCGCTTGATCTGCTCCGTGAATCGTCTCCGAGCCATGCGCGCTTTGCCCTTCGGAGCCTTCTCGCTGCATACAATGACGTTGTCGTTCATATCTATCATATGGGAGAGAGCCTCGTACAAACCCCGAGCGACGCCTGCGTGAACACAGAAGATAAGGCCCTTGCGCTCCGTGAAACCATACTTGTCGCCCTTCTTCATAATAATCCCTGCAGCCTCAAGAGACCCCAGAAGTCGCTTCACCCGTGAATGATTACACAACACCTCCACTGCATCGCAGGCCTTCTGATTGTGGTAATACAAATGACGCTTCACGTATTCATGCGCAAAGCACCTCCCTCGCGATAACTCATTTCGTTGGCAGGTTGTCCAAATCCTTTCTACTTTTCTCCAACGGTTGGCAATCAATCCCGCGACGCGGGCGTAACCTTGCCCGAATGAATTACCCTGATCCCTCTTCAGCCAGTCGGTAATCATCTCATGCTCATCAATAGACGTCTGGCTCTCCTCTTGCATGTTACTCGTCTTGATCACCTTCGGGGGTTTCCAAGGATGGCGACGCTTGCTGTTGAGGAAGTGGATGTCGAGTGTTTTGCATTCTTCTATGAAGGTAGTAGGGCTTTCGCGATTCCTGCGTATGTTAAGAAGAGCCTTGATTGCAGCAAGTGCCCGTGTTTCGGCTTCTGTGGTTGTCTTCTCCATACTGGCCTTCGTGATCTGTCCCTGCGATTCCTCCTCACGAGCGTCCGCATCTTCGGTCGCACGATCGAAAACAGGATTGACGGGGGTGGCCGAGACGAGGAATACCTCCGTGACAGCCCGCCTGGACAGGGAACCATTCAGAGGCGTGGAAGCATTCTCGAGAAACCAGGGCCATCGGCCTGTAATATCTTCTTTGGCGACCCAGCGTGTGCACCACTCGAAGAGGCGGCCCATCCGGTGCCATTCGTCCAGGATCCATAATTGCCGATCATCGTGGCCGTCCCTATCCCACCTCACCCGTCGTTGAGCCTTTGTCGTGCGCTTTACCTGCCCATAAGTTCGAAAACGGACTGTGCTCACCTCAAGGTTCTTGTAGAGGTAATGTTTCAGCTTTTCGGTGCTGCGGCGACGGATGTGATTGCTGATCTCCTCCATTACGGTCTGCAGTGCGGGCGCACCCCGGCCTCGTCGGCCCATGAAGCGCTCAACCATGGGCTGGTCGTTCTTTTTTCTCAGAATCTCCAACACCAGGTTCCGTACCTTCGGCTTCCACTGTGGCTGTCGCCGCCACTCCTTGTTCCGCTTGTCCGTCACGAGATACAGAAGCAACTCACGGAGCCAGATCCGCTCTATTTCAGCGTTCGGGCCCATGATAAGGGTCTTGCCAAGTCGCGAAAGACATAGGTTACCCCTCATCCCACTGGGACGCAGAAGAAGGTGCCACGTGTCACGCGTCTTGCCACAGCCTACGGGAGCACATATCAGATGTCCTTGAACCGACATTGCTATAACGTCCTTCCGACAGGCGATGGCGCCGTTGGGTGTTTGTCCAAGTGTGTGCGAATACCTTGAACGAGTGTCCGACACCACGCAGGCTCCTGGTTTTGGCTCTGGGTGCTCCCAGCCATCCAGGAGGTAAGGATAGCCTGCAGTTCCGTTACGCGGTGGCTACCATGAGTCCTCGCCCCAGTTCGATTCCATAAGTCCCTAAGCACCTGCCGAACGTCGCGGTGCGAACCATTGGAGCCCCCGGGCGCACCCTCGGTTGCGTTGCGGGGCCGACGGCGCCGAGGCTGTTGTCTTGCTTGTAAACGGCGCGCCTTGACCACGATTTCCCAAAACTCGCCGAGGTCAAGAGGAATGGTGACACTGGGGCCTTTCTTCCGGCTCGTGAATGTGACCTCAATCAGATCTCGCGCCTCAATGCGATGCGCAAGCCATTTAGCCTTGTCTCGTTCTACTGGTACCCGCCAATTCCTATCCGCCCGGAGTGTGTGCCGCTCGCCTACAGATGTGAGCTCAAGCTTGTCGCGGTAGAGTTGCTTGCGCTTCGGCGCCCAGGACACCCGAAGTATCGGTTTCTGCGTCTTGTCAATCTCAAGTACGACGGATTCCGGTCCGTTCGTAGCATTTCGGCGTGCTTCGTCCCACGATGTCCCGTCACTATCGCAAGCCTTCTTGCCGTTGTTGGTGTGCTGCTCGTCTGCCGATTGGCCGGCCAACGATTCGAGGTCTCTTGGCTTGTAGCCCATGCCCCTAAGGTTGTCCAACGCAACGCTATCCGTGGATGGCTTGCTCTCGCACACAATCGTCTCGTGGTTCACGATCCCTTCGGCTCCGAGGCCTTGCTTCGTAAGATTGGGTGAGCCCCACAGTAGGCTGGCTGGCCATTCAATGAACTTCGCGTGCAGGTCCGGCACCTTAGAGGCGCTGCTGGCATCTTTGTGATCGTGATGACCATACACCACTGCAGTCCCCGGGAATCCCGTGGTCTGAAGCGTCTTGGCACTGATGAATGGCGCGGCACAAGCGATG
>JAAYDF010000160.1 GCA_012729395.1 Phycisphaerae bacterium | reverse complement strand
ACCCTGGAAGGGTTTCATCCCTCCGGCCGTCCCCGCACGCCGACGAACAGGAATGCAACCCTTCCAGGGTTGAGATCCGATGGCGGGCATGGCTTCCCGGGGTGCGCTGCGCGACCCCGGGCTGTGATCTAGAACCGCGTTGCGGTTCGCACCATTGACGCGTACTTCCTCGCGAGGAGCGCCGAACCTCATCGCAGCCTTGGCCGCAAGGAACGGCGAACTTCATCGCAGCCTTGGCCGCAAGGGACGCCGGGCAGGCCCACCCTGTTGCCCCCGTCGTGCACGATTGCATGCCTCTTGCCCTGGAGGCCGAACCTAGCCCGTGTTCTGCCTGCGTGATACACCAACCCGGCTTCAATCGCTCTGGCAGTTCAAGGCATGGCCGGGAACATGCCATCAGCCGAGGCGAATGTCAGTGATCAGTGATGGCCCGTTTGTTCGCACGATCCTGCTCTTCAACCCGCCGGGCGATGGGATCGCCAAATATGTTCTTGAAGCTCCCGTACCGGAGCCGGACGCCTCCAATCGTCAATGCCGTACTCATACTCATAGACGCCCCGCTCCTGGCGCCGCCCCTTTTGCTCAGATTCCCACTTGACGAATCGTTGCAGCACCTCCTCGGGGAGGTTGCCCTGAGAAGATGCGGATGGTTCTTCGCCGAAATCTGGCTCGTACTGAGCGTACGAATAGGAACCGTCTGCGGCTATGCTAATCTCGCCGCATGTGCGCCACGCGCTATCGTGATAGACTTTCTCAACGATGCGGTACACAGGGCTGGATTCTCCGATAGCGTGCTTGCTTGGTTGGCGACATCCACAGGGGATCAGCAATGCCAAAGCGATGGAGCCCACAAGAGAAGTAACGAAGGTAGCTGCTCTTGCCTTTCCTGGGCACTCGATTCTTCCTTGAGAACAGGATGCTGCGCTCGTCATAATACCCTCGATTCGACTGATGCACGAAATCACTTCACCTTGAAATAGCTGTTTGCCCATACTGGGTTGCCGTTCTTCATATCGAGCAGAAAAGGGCTCAGAAGCCATTAGCGGGACTCCTGCTTCTTCTTGGGCCGTCCGATGGGTCGAACGTGCTTTCCAGGCAGAGTTTCGTGGCGGTCCGACGTATCCAGCGAGCATCAGGGCATACGCACATATCCGCATGGCCTCTCGCTCCCGGGCCTCGGCCAGCACCCGCTCGAAGGCCGCATCATCGTGACCGTCCTTGAACAGATCCTCCCCACCGGCCACGCGATTCATCACGTGATACGCCATCTCGCCCAGCGATGTCCGCAGCCTTCGAGCCATGGCCCTACGCTACCCTCGCCCGGGTCCGCCGTTAATTGGCGTCTGACCCCCTTTATCCTCCGGTCACTGAGTCCGGCTGGTCCAACGTACTTGATCGAGTGGCGTTCTGATGGAATTCCTGGCGCAGTTTCTCGTAGTTTTCCTTCGTCGTGCGAAGGTTTGCACCATGCCAGAGTACAGCTCCCATTCCACCGATAAACAACGCCCAATACAGCAGCTTCGTCCCGATAGGCCGACTATCGAGGCGACGGCGGGCTCCTCTCCCAAGCAACCGGTGGGCACCCACAACCACGCTGATGAAACCAAGCGCCCCGCCCACCCCTGAGAAATCAAAGAGCAGAGCACCGCGACGCACGCAGAACGAGCCATAGCCTCCCATCAGCAAGCTGGCTGCGAGTGGAAGACAAAGCAGCGCCCTCTGCATGCCGTGCAGCGTCATTCGCGTGTCCTCTAGCCTCAAGGCTGGTCCGGGGGGCGACGCACGCCTGAGGGCTCCTGATGCCGGTTCCCTTCCTGCCTAGAGCTTGGCTGTGTGGCGGGGGCGTCCAGCAAGGCGAGCGCCTTGCGAGCTCTCTCCCGAAGGAAGAAGACACGTTTGGGATAGGGAACCAGCTCAACATAATAGGCAGTGCTTGACGTCTCCAGCTTCTCAAGAATAGGCCGACTCTCCATGACACCCAGTCCCCCGGCATGAATCACACCGGCTTCAATCTCCAATGCGTCTTCTGACCGCAGGAGCGTGAGCACCTCCTGAGCGCCGCGGTTCCGCACAAACGCGTCCCAATCGACCTGCTCAAGATCTTTGAAGCCACGCGGATCCAGGAGATGCCCATCACGGAGCCTGACGGCCACCACCATTCCCCAATGCAGCCGAATAACCAGTGATCGCTCCGAAGGGCCCCAGAACACCAAGGCCCCCTCTTTCCACCAGAGGCCCGCAGTGCTAAACCTGACCTGCCGACAGTCTTTTGTGATCCCAAGGCTGTCGAGGTTGTGCACCATCAGCAAGTATCCCTTCTTTCCGTATATTACCAAGGGCAGCTCGCCGAAGGAACCCCACTCGTCCATCGTGACAACGTACTCACCCGAGTCAGAAACGTAGACGCTGACCGGTGCATGGTTGTTGATCAAAGAGCGGGACCAGACCAAGTGCGTGTGTTCTTGGTCGACTCGGAAGAGTTCTGCCTCGCATCTCCCGGGATGATCCGGCCATGCCTCGATGGGAGTCACTCGCACCATGTAATGACCCTGTGGTGATCGAAACTCCCTTGGCCCCACACCTTCTACGGACCCAAGCGCAAGCATCACCTGCAAGAAGGGCACCGCGGCTGTGCATATCGACAACATGGCGTCCATCCTATTCTCAGAAGAGTCTTCGGCTGCGAGCACCGCGATAGACACTCGTCGCAGGGAGACGAGACACGCGGTTCGCGGTGTGTGCTATCACATTACCGCATACCCGTGCCTTGCACCGAAGTTGCAGCCCGAAAGACGAGTGAGTCTGCCGCAGCCTATCCCTCCCGACGCTCCGTGTGCCGCTTCGGTCAGATGGGAGCCTGATATTGCCTGTCTCGGATCCTGTCAATCAGAATGCATGCTCCCTGTGTGCCCTTTGAGCCCAGCTGTGTGCCCCTCCCATCATAGCGACACATCGAGAGGCTGTGTTGCCGCCTGCGTATCGGTCGC
Source organism: Phycisphaerae bacterium (assembly GCA_012729395.1). Lineage (GTDB taxonomy): Bacteria > Planctomycetota > Phycisphaerae > UBA1845 > PWPN01 > JAAYDF01. The sequence continues at coordinate 976 of JAAYDF010000160.1, read as the reverse complement.
GAGAACCCGGAGTCGGGGTCGGTCGCTGTCCGGATCTCGTGCAACCTCGAAGCTGAATGACTTGTCCACGACCGTTTCGATCGGGTGATCGAAAAGCAGCACAACGCTGTGCACGCCGAAGCAGAGGCGGTCGCCTTGCCGGTACACGGGAGGCGAGGAATCATCCGTGAGTTCTACCACGAGCACAAACTGAGGGAGGAGATCCACTGCCAGGATGCTCCCGTGCCAACTGTCAATCGGCGCGATCCAGCTGACAGTGCCCTCGAACTTGACGATTTTGGCTGTACTGCGAGTTGCTGGAACACCGGACGGCTGGCTGGACACTGGATCGCCATCACACCCAAGGATACAGAAGATCCCAATCGCTGCCGCATGGGCCTTGAAATCGCTGCACATCAGTCGGTCTCGTCACAACGCACACCATTGACAGGCGGTCGCACGTCGTTCAGTTAGATGATTGCTCGCAGGATGGCGCAACCCCTACCCTTCTTCGTCGCCGGTCACGTCCGCCGACGGCCAAGCGTAGAGCGTCACCTGCCCGTAGGCGTCGTACACCGCATGCTCCGCCGGGGCGGTTTCTTGATGGAAATCGGCGGTCGCCTGACGCCTCGGCACCGGGCGGCGTGTGGGGGGCGAGCACCTGACCGCGTGTGTCGGGCGACGCCTACGCACAATCGCCGCGCGGGCTGAAGCTCGCGGCTCTTTGCGCACGATCACCGCGCGGGCTGAAGCCCTCGGCTCTTTGGGAGCGCGATCTCCCGCGTCAGCATACGCGTCATCTTGCATCGCAACCACTCTGCCTATCGCCTCATGGTACCGCATCACGGCCGCCGCCTTGTGCGTGCGGTATCATCATATTCATACACCAGCCGGAGGTAAAGGTTGCTGCTTGTGTTCAATGTCGGTGGGGCAGGGTCCGTGACAGAATCGGCGAGCTTGGCGTGTTCGATTCCGCTCCGGAGGAGCGAAGGGCTGT
>JAAYDF010000159.1 GCA_012729395.1 Phycisphaerae bacterium | reverse complement strand
GGCCAGGATGCGGCTGGGAGCCCTGTGCCGCGGCAGCGGGCGGATCACCGAGGCGGAGGATATCTTCGGGCAACTGGCCCGCAACAGCGCCGACCCTGCCGCCGCCTCGTACGCCGGGCTCCACCTCGTCGGAATGCACTACGAACGTCTGCGAAAACCGGTCTTTGAACGCAGGGCCAGCGGGATCTATGACGCAAGGCAAGTGGACCATGCCGGTTGGGCGGCGCTTCGCGAGAGGTGCCGGGCACTGGCGGAGGCCCCCTGGTGTCGGCCGAAGGAGCGCGTGCGGGCCGAGCTCATCGCGGTCGAGAGCTACTGCTGGGAGCGCGACGCGCGGGGTGCCGCCCGGGCGGGCGACAACTTTTTCGCCAAGTACGACGGCTCCGAGTACATCGACCAACTGGCGAGCGCCCGCCTCTTCGTGGGTATCGAGGTTCGCAACTTGAAGTGGTACGAGGAGAGCGCCGAGCACTTCCGGTGGATCATCCAGCACGCGCCCGAGGTGCCCTCGCGGGTCTATCTCGAACTGTGGATCACTCTTCGTCGTGCCGAGGCACCGGAACACGAGATCCAGGAGGCGGAGGACCTCCTGATGTCCGTCGCTCCGGACTCGGGGTGGGCCAATTACATCCGGATCATCAAACGCCAGGAGGCCCAGTGTGATGTGGTTAACGCGCGCTAGTCGGGTTATCATCATTGTCGTGGTCGCCTGCTCATGGCTGTCGATGGTTCCTTCGCCGGCCCCGGCCTGCTGGCCGGAATGCCCCTGCAACCCATGTTGGGAGTTGCAGGAGGGGCCGGAGATAGAAGCTTCGCTTTGCTGCGGGGATGCGTGTGTCGATTGGGTGATAACGTGCAAGCAACCGACCAATCCCAATCCGCCCCTGACCACCGCCGAGCAGTGGGCGGAGTATTTCCGTGTAGGCCACTTGGTGGAGGACCAGGATCTCCGCAAAATCCATGGCTGGGTCTATGAGTACAACTCGAGTGGGCAGCTTGAATGTGTGCCCGTCGAGAGCGACTGGATGCTCATCAACGATCCGTATATCACGGTCCATTGGGAGTTCGTCGACGATCCGCCCGACCTGACCGTGCCGGGCACCTACTTTCTCAAGGCCATCTTCGCCAACGACAGCATCCCCGACCCCATCCTCTGCAACCCCTGTGTCTGTCCGGACGGCACAGAAAACTGTGAGGCATGCCAAGAGTGCCCGGCCAGGAAAAAGCCGACCATCCGCGATCCCGACGTCGAGCGATTGTTCACCATCTGGGTGGTGGAGACCGAGATCATCTGGCCGAAAACGCCGAGACTCAAGAGTCAGGAATTCGAGGAAGGCCTTGCGGCGAGTTTTCTCACCGACGGCGGCTGCTACCGACAATCGCGCGATGCTGTGGTTATCGGTGCCCGGGGCGACATCGCTCAGAAGCGGCTTGCGCGCGTCGAGGGGGAGATCAGCCCAAGCGTCTTAGACCCATGGTGGGACATACCATTCTACCTCGGTGATATCAGTTATCGGTACCATACGAAGCCGAAAAATCCCGGACACATCCCCCCGGCCGAGCCAGACCATGGTGGCATCTCCTTTCTTGGACGCTACCTTGAGAATCCGGTGTGTTCCGACAGTGTGGGTATCCGCGTATACTTCGATCATCTCTCAAGAGATATGTGCAACTTCTGGGCTGGACGCTGGTGCAGTCCCGCTTCACGCGGTATAGAGTTGATCGACGGTACCTTCGTGGTGGGCAAAACGATGACTTGCGGTATGTCGGTCTCGCACGCGGATGATGGGAAGACGGACGGCCTCGAGGAGATCCAGGAACGTGGATATACTACGATAAGTTGGCCTGTATTCACCACTTCCAGCTTTACTCGGGGTGATGTCTTTAATCTCATGCTTGCAAATCCAAATCATCCACCGACCAGGGTGAATTTACACTGGTGTACGGTGGTTGAAAACGACCCTGGAATGTACGCCACAACATTCGCCGGGGACTCTTGGTCTCGGGTCTTTCGACAGGAGGATGTTCGTGCGTATTACCACATGGTGTGGAATGATCTTATTACCCAGTACAATGAGGATCAGAATCCATACAAGGAGCCTCATCCGTACATTGAGGGATACACAAGTCTGAGTTTCAATACCTGGATTCAGGATTGTGCGCAGGTTGATGTTTACAGAGTCATCGATGCGGTAGTTGATCCTTAGCGTGATAAGGAGGTTTACGGCATGATATCCAGGCTCGGGCTAACTGGCATCCTATGCGGTATCACGATATCGCTGGCATCCGCCCAGACCACGCGGCCAAGTATCGCCGAGCGCGAGCGGTTCATCTGTAGCGAACGTGTGCGAACCGAGGATGGCGGGTTCTCGGGGCGGATCTGGCAACTGAGGTGGTGTGACCCCGCCGGGGGAGAGAAAGTGGCTCCACAGGGCTTCGGCGTGCAGGCCCCGGGTGAGTTCCTGCGATGCTCGTTGCTGGATTCACGCGGACGACGGCTCCTGACGCTACGATCGGTCGGGGAGGATATCCATGGAGCCAAGCCCATCCAACTGGTGGCGGCTGAGCCCGGAGCACCCGCCCGTGCGTTCGAGGAACTGGCGGTGAAGGGGATGTGGCCCGCGGCCCTGTCACCCGACGGCGCCAGAATCGTCTTCTTTGACTACCGCACAGAAACCGTGGTTCTCGGCGACGCCACGAGCGTGCACAGAATATCGACAGGGGTCGTGACGAACCCCTTCCGCTGGTCCCCGGATTCCAAACAGGTTGCCTTCTATTACGCGCAATCGTACGGGGAGGATGATGTCCATATACAGGAACACGGCGTTGCGGTCCTCTCGGCTGACGGTCGGCTCCGCGAACTGGTCAAAGCATCGGATGCCGTCGGAACGCCGGACGGCTACAGCAAGTACCTTGGTCCAGCTTGGGGCAACAGCGGCCGCTTCATCTACTACAGCGCAGGGCTCCCGGCCGGCGATCAGCGAGCCGTGCTATGCAGGGGCATGCCGTCACCTGCGGTGACGTATCGACTGAGCATCGATACGGGAGAAACCGAAGAAATCGCACTGGGCGAGTTCGCGTCGGTTTCCCCTGACGAGACATTCATCCTGCTATACCCCAGCCCACGACCGACAGGTGCGACGGCCCCGATCGGTACAACCAAGGTCGACGTCAAATCGCGAGAGGCGACCTTCCTAAACGGGCTCGCGTTTCCCAGGATCTCCCCGAGCGGAAAGCTGGTCGCCGCTATAGCACACGATGGTATTCAATTCTTCACCACCGAGGACTGGAAGCCCCACGGCAAGGCCATCGCTACCCCTGGCATCAGACTTCAAGACTGGGGAGCGGACTACCGCTGGATCGTCATCGAGTAGCCAGGCGGGTCCCATCGCTTCTTCGATCCCCCACGGCTGGCCGATCATGCGTGACGTCGGCCAACGGCAAGGCACCGGAACCCCGGGAGCGTGGTAACGGCTCACGGACGCTGAACCGGACCCGGACAGGGATTGTCTGGCCAACACCAACGGTGTTGAATAACACAGCCCGGGGTCGCGCAGCGCACCCTGGGGCATGAGACCAACCACGATGCGACAAACCCTGAAGGGGTTTCATAGCCGGCCGCGGATGAACCCCTCGGCGCCCAGACCTTGCCACCAAGCCGGCTCCGACGTCCCGGCACCCCGGCAGGAAACGTATGCAACCCTTTCAGCGTTGGGGCACGGTTGCGGGCATGGTTCCCGGGGTGCGCAGCGCGACCCCGGGCTCTGCTCTGGAACCGCGTTGCGGTTCGGAGCATGGACGCCCACTTTCTGGCACTGCAACTCCCGGGCACATTGACACCGCGTGACGGAAAACCGACACTATGGAGTTGGGGAGGCGATGCGGAAGCCGGATGCCTGCCCCGCGAACGCAGGCCGGCTGGCCGTCGGCTTCCGGTTGCGCGACAGGGGGACCTACTCGCTTACCGCCAGGGATGAGATGTATGCTCCGGGCTCTGCTTAATCCTTTGTCCTGGACGACGCTGCGTGGCTGGGGCAACAGCCGTTTGGCCCGGTTCAGTCTCGCAGGCGCACTACTCGTGCCGGTGCTCGGCCACATGTTCGCCCCCAACGTCGGCCGGCCGGACCCGCTAGTGATCTGCGGCAACGTGCGGATCGATCTGGCTCTGCCGTTCAACTGGATGACCTTCTATCTGATGACGCTCGCCTTCGCCTTCGCCGAGGGCCTGTACCTCTGGCGTTGCCCCGCCGTGGTCCGGCGGTTCGCGACGTTCAGCGACTACCGCGCGCACCACTACGGCGTGACCCACCTGGTTCGCGTCGTGGCTGATCTGGTCCACGTCATGCCAGTGCCTGACCTGGAACGTTTTCATCGGTTCCTCAAGGTTGCCCTGCGGATCGACGGCGACCGGGCCGCCCACGGCGATCAACTTCTGGAGGAGGCGGCCGCCTTGCCCGATTCCGACAATCGCGCCCGGCTGTTCGCCTGGTACCAGGATCTGCTTTTCGCCGAGCATCACGAGGGGCTGTTGTCGGACACCTTCGACGTGATTCACGACCATGCCGGCCGATTGAATCGCATTTCCATCCTGCTGAGCGGGGTACTCTTTCGGGTGGGGCTGGTGCTGCTGGTGTTGGTGATCATCCAGGCTTTGGTCAGTGTGTGTCGGCTGGCGGCCGCCGGTGATGCCGGGCTTTGGGGTCTGCTGACGGGCTGAATTCGGCAGCCAAGGGAAGTGGGAGCAAGCATGGGGCGTTCGTGTTTCGCCGCGGGATCGGGTGCTACTGGTAGGGGGGCGAATGTGGGGCGGTGGAGATGGTGCCTGGCTGCCGTGTTGCTGGCAGGCGGCTTGATGGCAGGGGGTGAGTCGGCCGGCGCTGCCGAGCCACCGCGACTCGATCGGCCGACGGCGCCCGACATGGTGCTGCTCTACTACGGCTTCGACTCGAGGGGCCCGCGAGACTGGACGACCGAGCATCTCAAACACTACCTCGCCCGGCACGAACAGCGAGCTACCGACGCCGAACGCCCGGTCGACACACTGTTCGACACCGTCCTGTGGATGTACCGCCGTAGCTCGCGGGGAGCGATGTTCGAGGCATCCGCGAGCGCCAAACCGACAACCCGCCCGGACTGGGAGGAGTGCCTGGATCGCCTCTTCGCCAAGAACCTGCAACTCGACGCCCTGGAGCAGACGGCAGCCGAGCTGGAGCGCAAGCTGGGCCGGCCGATTCGCATCGAAGTCGTGCTGACCCTGCCGTACGCCGACGTGCGCGTCAGCGACTGGGGCGAGTCGATGGACGGGCCGACCTGGGATTTCCGCTCCAGCGACGAGCCGCGACTGCAGGCCGCTCGCTGGTACATCGAGCAAGCCCTGGCCCGGTGGCGCGCGGCCGAGTTCAAACACCTGCGTTTGCTCGGTTTCTACTGGTTCAACGAATCGCACATGAACATGCGGCCGCGCGACCAGGTCGCCGACGAACGCCTGCGAAGCGACGTCGGACTGATGCGGCAAGTAGTCCGGCACGTGCACTCGCTCAGCGTGGACGGCCGACCGCTCACGTTGACCTGGATCCCCTACAGCCCGTACGGGAAGGAACGGCTGAGCGTGGTCGAGGACTTGGTGCGGGGCGGCGAGCCGGCGGAGCGCTTCGACTATCTCATGGTGCAGCCGAACTACTTTTTTCCCAGGCACAAGAAGACGCGGGAGGATCTGGCCAAGCTCGTGCGGGCGGCGGCCTCGGTGCCGTGCGGAGTGGAGGTCGAATGCGACGAGAGCCTGGTCGAGGATGAGTCGGCTCGTCAACGGCTGCGCGACTACCTCGAGGTCATCGCCGCCGAGCACGATCAGTGGCTACGGCAGCCCACGGGTTACTACCAGGGCCTCCGTGCGGTGTACGCGATGGCGACGCGCCCCGAACTGGCCGACCTGTACGATGCCCTGTGCCGGTTCGTCGCGGCCCGCAAACAAGCGGCATCGCCGTCGCCGCGATAACGTCGCAGGTACGCGGATCGCCGAGCCCTACTGGCCCCCTCGCTCATCCCGTGACGATCCACTTTTCGTATTCGCTCATGCCCGCGGCGTCGGTCAGCGGGCCCTCGGTCTTGCCGTTGAGAAACTGGTGGATCAGGCGTTCGTCCTCGTCGGCCAGCCGCTCGGGCGCGGTGTCGCGGATCCGCTCAAACTCGCCGCGCGGGCCGATACGCAACACCCGCCCGCGGTCCAGCATCACCATCCGGTCGGCAATGCGAAACGCCGAGTCCATCTCGTGCGTCACCACCACGCTGGTTACGCTCAGCTTCTTCGACAGGTCAATGATCAGCTCGTCGATGGCCGCCGAGGTCACCGGGTCCAGCCCCGCCGACGGCTCGTCGTAGAACAGAATCTCCGGGTCCAGGGCCGTTGCCCGGGCGAGCCCCGCCCGCTTCTTCTGGCCGCCCGATAACTGAGCGGGCATCTTGTCCCGGTGCGGCAGCATGTGCACCTGCTGCAGCTTCAAGGTGACCACAATGTCGATGATCGACGGGTCGACGTACGAATGCTCCTTGAGCGGCAACGCGATGTTCTCCGCCACGGTCATCGAGTTGAACAGGGCCCCGCTCTGAAAGAGGATCCCAAACCGCTTGCGGACCTCGTTCAACTGCTCCTCGCGGGCGTCGAGGATGTTGATCGGCTGGGGCATGACCCGCGTCTGGTAGAAGATGCCGCCTTCCTCGGGCCGCAATTCGCCGATCAGGCAGTTCAACAGCGTGCTCTTGCCGCAGCCCGAGCCCCCCATGACCACCAGCGTCTCGCCGGGATACACATCGAAGGTGATGTCATCGAGCACGCGCACGGGCCGCCCCTGCTGGTCGGCGAAGAGCTTGGCCAGTTGACGAACCGAAATGACGAACTTCTGCGACTCCTCGGGCACGACACGCATCCCGCTCATAATTTGAAGATGAAGAAGACCGCGGTGAACACGCAATCGGTGGCGATCAACGCCACAATCGATTTGACCACCGTCGAGGTGGTCGCCCGGCCGACACCCTCCGCGCCGCCGGTCACATTGAGCCCCTCGTAGCAGGCAATCGCGGCAATCAAAACGCCGAATACCCCCCCCTTGACCAGCCCGGTGAAGAAGTCCCGGTAGAACAGCGCCACCTGGGTATTGTCCAGATAGCTCCACGGGTGAATGTCCAGCACCAACCACGAGGTCAAAAGTCCACCGAGTACGCCCACCACGTCCGCCACGACGGTCAGGCCGACCATCATGATCACCGTGGCCAGCAGCCGGGGAACCACCAGAAAACGGATCGGATTCAGAGCGTGGGCCCGCAGAGCCTTGATCTCCTCCGACTCGACCATCGCGCCGATCTCCGCCGCGATCGACGCACCGGCAAACCCGCTCAGTACCACCGCCGACAACAGCGGGCCCAACTCGCGGAACATGGCCAGCCCGATGATGTCCGCGACCTTCTCCAGCGAGCCGTAGTCCTCCAGCGTCGGAGCCAACTGCAACGCCAGGATGATGCCGATGAACACCTGGATCAGCACCACGATGGGAATGCTCCGCACACCCACGCGGACCATCTGGCTCGCCAACGCCGACGCCCCAAGCTTCACCCGACGAAAGACCAGGGCACGCACCACCCAGGCGAGCGTGTCACCTACCAAGTACCCGACTCCGCCCAGATAACGCACATCCCGGACAAACCGGTGGCGGGCGTTGTAGCCCATCTGCCCGAAGGCGGTGACCGCCGCGGTCAGGCGACCCGTCCGACTTGGCGGCGCCGCGTCGCTCATGCCGACAGGGCCTCCTCCTCAGTCGCGTAGATGTTGAAGAACCGGTCCAGCTTGGTGATCTCAAAGACGCTCCGCACGCGGGTACTCAGGTGACACAAGGCGAGCGTACCGTGGTAGCCGTTGACCCGTCGGAAAACCTCCACCAGCGTTCCCAGCCCCGATGAATCCATGTACGACACGTCCTTGAGATTGACCACCAGTCGCTCCGGATGCTGCTCGCAGGCCTGCACCAGGGTTTTGTGCACCGCCGGCGTACGATGCAGATCCACCTCGCCGGACAGGGCCACGATCGTGGCGTTGCCTTGGCGACGAATATCGTTGAGCGTGTTGTCCACTTGCGTCATCCTCGGCTCACTCCTTCTTGACGGAGGCCGCCGGGCACTCCGTTTCACCATCGGCGCGGGGTTTGAGCATCTTCACCATGCGAAGCTGCATCCCCTCCGTGTCGCGACAGGTGTACTCGACCTCATCCATGATCGACCGGATGATGTGCGTGCCCAGTCCGCCCGGCCGAACGTTGTTCAGATCCCGACCCGCAATCGTGGCCGGGTCCACCTGCCGCCCGCAGTCGCAGATGACCACCTGCAACCCGAGTCCGCTCTCGCGACGAATCGGTTCCAGGACAATCTCGATGGGCTGTCCCGGCCGACCTTCATAGCCGTGGCGGATAACGTTGGCAATGGCCTCGTCAACCGCCAGGACCAGGCACGCCAAGTCAGGATCCACGAAACCGATCTGCTGGCCCGCTTGCCGCACGGTTTCCCGGACGTCCGCCATCCTCACCGGGTCACTGCTGATGGTCAGCATCACCCGCCCGCCGGCCGGCTTGCTTCCCGCGGGGGTCATCGGTCGCTTCCTCCGACGGAAGCCGCACCACCCGTACTCTCGGTCGCCAGGTGCCGGCGCCATTCCTGGACCGCCCGCCAGCGATCCCGCTCGGCGGCTCGATAGTCGTAGCCCCGCCGTGTCCCCGTCAGCTTCTCCAACGCCAGAATCGCGTAGAAACGCACCGCCTCGTCTGGGTCCTCCAGCCGATCCACCAGCGGCCCGATGGCCTCGCGATCACCCAGCTCCGCCGCCCACTTGGCCGCCGCCGCCCGTTCCTGGGGCCGGTCTGATTGGAAAGCCTGTGGGTAGGGTGTTCGGCCAGGCCCGCAACCGGCCGACATCAGAGAACCACCCAGCAACGCGGGGATGACCAGGACGCCGAGCGGAGCCGCCCAAGCGATGAGGTAGCGGAAGGGAGCCGCACCCCCGAAGGAGCGGTGAGAGGCCGAGGCGGAGGCCGCCCGCCCGTGAGGTTGAATGCCCGGTTGCCCGTACACGTCAGTCCTCTAGCTTCTCAGTGTGACTGCCAGAACGCCGATTATACTGGCCCGCGGGTCGGCCCGCTATGAGCACACGCAACCAGCGGGCAAAACCGGGGACTTTCGTCCCCGGCTCGCGGTTTGAACCCGGGGACTGGCGCTCCCAGCACGCGGTTTGACCCGGGGACTGGCGTCCCCGGCTCGCGGTTTGAACTCGAGGACCTGCGTCCCCGGCTCGGGGTGCATCCGAATTCCAGGGGCACTGGGTGGCACTGGTCTGTACCCAGACCAGTGGTTGTCCGTGTTTGGCCACGGGTCGGAGTACCGACCCATGCCACCCTCGATACTTCGCTTTTGGCAACTTGCCACTGAACGGCGGATGCACTCCCCGGCTCGCCTTGGTACCCTGCGGACTTGACATCCGCGAGGGCCGGATAAATACTTGAAATGGATGAGTTTCCTTCAGTCTCCTCCCGCGCGAGCGGGAGCACGCAAGCGAGGTCACCCCGCGCCGCGCGGATCGTGCCTGCCCTTGGATTGCCGGCGGAGTGGCTGCTCACCTCTGGCCACCCGTGCGGGTAGTCGATTACGTAGTATGTCTTGAGACCGGCGTGGCGTCTGCGGTTTGCCGGTGTGCTTTCGACGACACGGCCGACACAATGTATCGTGCCGAGGGCGGATAGCGGTCGGTGGGTGGAAACGGTCTGGCGGGAGCGGGGAGACGCGTTGATAGAGGAGGCAGCGTATGGCGGCCAACAAACCAGTCTGGGGCATCGACCTGGGGCAGTGCGCCCTCAAGGCCATCCGTGTCCGCGCGGCCGGCGACAAGGTGGAGGTCCTCGATCACGTTTACATCGAGCATTCCAAGATCCTCTCCCAGCCCGAGGTGAACAAGGCAGCCCTCATCGCCGAGTCCATGAAGAAGTTCCTTGACGCCCACGATCTGGCCAACGAGCGGATCGTCGTCGCCGTCCCTGGACAACACACCCTCGCCCGGTTTACCAAGCTGCCCCCCATCGATAACAAGAAGCGAATCCCCGACCTGGTCAAATACGAGGCCCAGCAGCAGATCCCCTTCGACATGGAGGAGGTCATCTGGGACTACCAGATCTTCGAGGACCCCGAGGCCGCCGAGACCGAGGTGGGTATCTTCGCCATGCGACGCGAGCTGATGCGCGAGTACCTGCGGTTTCTCTCGGATCTGAACTTCGAGCCGGCCATTGTCCAGTCCTCGCCACTGGCTCTCTACAACGCCCTGCGCTACGACGGGCTCTGCGGTCAGGAATCCGTCGCCATCCTGGACATCGGCGCCCAGAATACCGACCTTCTGGTCGTGGACGGCAACAGCCTCTGGACGCGCAACATCCCCATCGGCGGTAACAACTTCACCGAAGCCCTGCTCAAGACCTTCAAGCTCTCGTTCAGCAAAGCGGAGAACCTCAAGCGGTCGGCCAGCAGCAGCAAATACGCCCGCCAGATCTTCCAGGCCATGCGACCGGTTTTCGCCGACCTGGTCGCCGAGGTGCAGCGATCCATCGGGTTTTTCACCTCCTCGCGTCGCGGCGTTAAGCTCAACAAGCTCCTGGCCATGGGCAACGCCTTCAAGCTGCCTGGGATGCCCAAGTTTATCCAGCAGAACATGGGCATGGAGGTCGTCCGTCCGAGCACCTTCAATCGGTTGTCGGCAAGCAACGCTCCCAACGCCCCGCAACTCATGGACCAGTTGCTCAGCTTCGGGATCGCCTACGGCCTGGCGGTGCAGGGACTCGATCAGGCCCCCATCACCAGCAACCTCCTGCCCCCCGAAATCGCCAAACAAGTCATCTGGCGAAAGAAGACCCCCTGGTTCTACGGCGCGGCCGCCTGTCTGCTCCTTGCGGCCGGCTTGGTCTGGACCGTCAATCTCAGTGAGCAACGGGCCTTGGCCACCGCTACGGGCAAAGGTCTCCCCGCGCCGATGAGACCGCAGGATCCCCAGGCGGCTTCCGCCATCCTGACCCGCGGTCCGGACGCCAGCCAACCGCCCAAGTTCTACGCCCAACAGATCCTCGATGCGGTCCAGGTTCTCCAGGACGAGAAGTCCCGGATCGAATCCGAAAACCAGGAGCAAATCGGCAAGGCCCAGGAAATCGAACGCCTTCAGGCCCATAAGGTCATCTGGCCGCGCATCCTCGATATGATCCACTCGGCCATGCCGGCCAGAGATCCTGAACTGATCAACGCGATGGCCAAGGGGCCCCAGCCGTACAAGGATCTCATCGAAAGCAACCCCGACAAGTACGAGCGGAGCAAGCGGGCACAGGTCTTCATTCAGAGCATGGATGCGGTCTACTCTTCCGACGTGCTGAGCGTGTATGAGTCCATGAAAAGTCCGGGCGGCACCACGAGCGGCGGGCGAATGTCCAGGATGGATGCCGGTGACGCCCCCGATCAGCCTCAGATCAGCGGCTTCGTGATCAGCATGGTGGGGCGGACACCGTTCGCCGGCGGCGACCAGATCCGTGGAACCGCCTTCGTCAACGATACTTTCATCGCTGGTCTGCGGCAGGCGGGCCAGGGCCAGAAGGGACTCTACTTCGACAAGATGTTCCTCGTGCGCTGCGTGCCGGTCCGCGATCTCGGCGGCGGTGGCGGACGAGCGCCCACAGGTCTGCGGGGCGGACTGCCCGGGCCCACCAGTTTCGCGGGGCCGAGGCGAAGCTCCAGCCCGGGCATCGGCGGGCCTGGGCCCGATGGCGGTATCGCCACCATCGCCAATCTGGGCGAGGATAAGGATCCGGTGACCGGCGAGTCCATCCTCCGGGACTGGGAATTCGAGATCGTTTTCGTGGCCATCCTCGGCGACAGGCCTGCGGCGGATGGATCCTTGAACGCGGAGCCGCCAGCGGAGTCGTTGGACGAGATACCGATACAGTAAGGCCGCTCGGGCTATCAGCCGGGCCGGTTTTGGCGGGAGCAGGAACATGCAGTGGATTAAGTCCCATCTGACCATCGTGATCTGCGGGGCGGTGAGTCTCGTGGCCATCGTGCTCATCGTCTTGGGCTTCGTCCTGTCTGACGTGAAGGATGTCATGGCCCAGGATGCCGGGCTTGCCCAGCGCTTGCGGTCGCTCACACCCGTCAACGAGCAGATGATTGAGCAACTGAAGCGAATCCGCGAGGACAACGAGCAACAGGTCCAGCAGACCATGGAGGCCCTGGCCAAGTTAGGCGCCCACGTGCCACTGCACCCGGACGTGTTTCCCAGCGTCAAACCCACCAACCAGTACGCCCCGTTCCAGTTCAAACACGCCTTCGCCGAGGCTCAGCGCCAGCTCCTGACCATGCTCAACGCCAAGGACGCTCCGTCCGACGATGATCGCCTTCAGGAAGAGCGTAACCTGGAGATCCAACGCTTGAGGGCGGAGCGGATGAGTGACCTTGGCCGGGGCGTTGAGGAACGACCCCAGCCCGGGCTCACCCCTGGTCGCCAGCTGGCCGGTCCAGGACCCGGCCCCGGAGGTCGCGACACGACGCGCGCAAACTTGTCCCCGGAGGAGCTCGCTCGCGAGGACGCGATGGTTCGTGTCAGCATCATGAGAGCACAAGCCATCTACTGCTATGCCAGCGAGTATAACCTGGACCAGCGGCCCGCCGTCTCGGGCGTCGATCGTCCGACCGTGGAGGAGATGTGGTACGCCCAGATGGCCCTCTGGATTCAGCAAGATGTGATTCAGGCGCTGGCGAGCCTCAACAAGGCCGCCGCCGAGGAGCTTCAAGGCCGGGGCGAGCATCCCTGGGTAGGAAACCTGCCCGTCAAGCACCTCCAGCGGTTCAACGTGGGCGGCTACCTGCCGCCCCAGGGTGCTACTGAGACAGGCCGAGGATTTGGATCCGGCGGCGCTGCTACCGAGGTCTTCACCCAACGCGGTAGCACCGATAGTGTGGACGTGATCCACTTCTCGTTGGGGCTGGTCGTGGACGCCCGCAAATTGCCCGCCGTCATTGACGCGATTTGCGTGCCCGGCTTCTATACCCCGCTGCTGGTGACCTTCGCCGAGGAACCTCATAACCCGGACTTGGTTGGCTATCTCTACGGGCCCGCTCCGGTGATCAATGTGCAGTTGGATTTTGAGGGCTGTTTCCTGCGGGCCAAGTACAAAGAATGGATGCCCGACGCGGTGGCTCAGGCGATCCCCTTGGGGACCGCTCAGGGCACCTCGGTCGGCGGTGGCGGCGATCGGGGCATGCCGAGCCGCAGCCGACCCATGAGGCCCCAGATGCGAGGGGGTGTCCCGGATGGGGAGATTTGAGTGAATCCCGCGGCGGTCTTTGCGGCCGCGGGCTCCGATGGGCTCAGGTTGATTTGCCGCCTGTCCACGGTTTCTGAAGCGTGGCCGGCTAGGTATCCGCCATGGCGGGTAGGCCGGTGACACAGAAGTCGTGAGGCGGGCTCTTGGGAGAGCCGGATATGGCTAAGCAAAATGTCACAATGATCGAGCGGCACCTCGAGAAGATCATCATCGGGGCGGCCGGCGCGGTTGTCTTGGTCATCTTCGTCCTCTACGTCGTGGGGAGTCCGAACGCCGTTGAGGTCGATGGTCGCAAGCTGGGGCCCGACCAGTTCTACACCGAGATGCGTACGCGGGCGGAGCAGGCTCGGGCTACCATGCAGCAGGGTCAGTTGGATATCAACCCCAGTGCGGGCATCAAAGTCCCGGACATCAACCAACAGCGCAGCCCATACGACTACCTGGGGCTGCCCAAGGAGTTCACGGTGGCTTTCGTGCCGCCGGCCCCGGATATCCCCAGTATTGCGGATGAGGACCGGCCGGACAGCATTCAGTTGGCTAAGATCCTGCCCCCGCGCCCGCTGGTGGCCACGGTGGGTAGGGCCTTTGCTCGGCTCCCGGACTCCATTCTGGTTCGTCCGGGCAGTACGGGGGGTGACGTGCAACCCCCTCCCCCAATCACTCAGGAGTACCACTGGGTCGCTCTCTTCTCAGCGGTCCATCGCAAAGAACAGCGTGATGAGTTTGAGCGGGTCCGCTATGCCCCCGATCGGCAGAAACTGCTCGTGGCCGTCGTTGAGGCTGAGCGTCAGGTACTCCTGCCGACGGGCGCATGGAGCGAGCCCGAAATGGTCACCGGTTACTCCCCCCGCAAGATCCCCGTCCGGGCGACCGTACCGTTGCACCGCCAGGACGACGGCACCTATGCCATTCTGGACGCGGACCGTCAGTACATCCAGGATTACCTGACGCTACTCGATTCCCCTGCCGGGCAGGAGGAAATCCTGCGGCCGCAGTTCCAGGAGTTCCTCGAGAATCGCTGGTTCGCCTGGGAGGTGCCCAAGCAGTTGCCCGGGTTGTCGGTGCAATTGGCGGATTACGGGGCGATGCTGCCGACGGAGGATGAGGGGCCCACCCCGCGTCGGACAGTCGAGCCGACGGCCGCTCCGCGGACGGCGACCCCGTCGCGGCGAACGACCGGTCGCGATTTTGGGGGCGGCCGGGGCCGTTTCCCCGGTCCTGATGGCGCTCCTCCCGTGGCCCCCCGAGCTTCCGTCACGCCGTCGCCGGGCGATGCTCCCGCTGCCCGCGCCGGACGGGCCGAGATTACCCGGCTATTCCGTGAAGCGGACGAAGCCATCACCAAGCAGGAGTTCATCCAGGCCCGGGATCTGCTTGAGCAGGTGATCCAGAATCCTGATGCCAGCTCGAAGCAGGTCGAGGACGCCCAATCGCGGCTCCTCCGGATCCAGCAGGACGTGGATCGTGCCGAGCGGGAACTCTTCCTGGCCGAGGAGCGACGCCGCTTGGCTGGCGAGCAGGATGTCGGCGAGGACGTGGATCCCTTCTGGCTGACCGATTTGCGGATCATCCCGGGCAAGACGTATCGGTACCGGGTTCGGCTGTTGGTTTTCAACCAGTACGTTGGGTTGGCCAACCGACTGGAGAATGCCGACGATGCCGGCAAAGTGACCCTGGCCGGCGAATGGTCCGAATGGTCCGATCCAGTCCAGGTCCAGCCGGTGCGTTATTTGTTTATCACCAAGGCGGCGAATGCCAATACGGCCACGCTGGAAATCCGGGAATGGGTGCGGGGCGAGTGGAAGATGGGCTTTGGCGACCGCCAAGTGGGTGAGTTGGCCGCGTTCTCGACCGGAGGCGACGAGTTCGTCTACGGGGCGATTGTCGCCGGCGTGAACGACCAGTACACCTACCAGGAACGGAGCGTCGGACGGGATGGAGCGATCAGTTATCGCGAGCGTCAGACCGCCGCTGCGATCCTGCTGACCGCCGACGGGGATGTCGCCGAGCACGTGGTTGCCCGGGATGCCGTTCTGAAACGGGATCTGTTGTCCCAGATCAAGAAGGAGCAGGCACTCCGCGAGCAGCTTGATGAAGGTCCGGCGGGCCAGATCCGTCCTGGCGTACAGCCTCGGCTGCCCAGCCGCGATTTCGCACCACGGGGAAGGTTCCCGCGGGGCGGTCCTTCGGGCCCCGGAGAAATATAGGCTGCTCTCTGGGACTGGCATCCGGGGCGGTCCTGCGGTAAGCTTTGGGGCCACCGTTGGTGGAGGATCGGCCGTGATCCTGCCGGTGGTCTGCGGTCCTGCCTGTTGAGCGGCAAGAACCCTACCTCGCCCGCGCTGTAGAGCGGGTGGGCTCGAAGGAGGCCTTCCGTGAAAGTTGGTCGCAATCTGTGGCGACGGTCGGTCATGACGGTTGGGGCGGTGCTGTTGCTTATTTCCGCCCCCGCACTGGCATCCGAGAAACTCGATGAAGCAGCCCGTTTATACGGTGAGCAGGCGTACCAACAGGCCCAAGCGCTCCTCCTGGAGCTCGATCGCGATCAGTTGACCGCGGACGAGAAGCAAAAGCGCGACGAGCTGATCGAGCAAGTGCGGATCGCGATTCATCAGTCCAACAAAGCTCGGCAGAATCTGGCGGACGCCGACAAAGCGTTCTCTGCCGGCGAAAACGAAGCGGCGGAGGGATTCTACCACGCCGTCATGGACAACGACTTCGCCTCGCCGGCCCAGAAACAGCAGGCTCGCGAAGGCTTGGCGTCCGTCGACAAGAAGCGAGAACTCGATCGCCGTATCGCGGCGACCGCTCCCGCTCCCGCCCCCGCTCCCGCCGTCTCCGAGCCGGTGGCGCCTGTCGCTACGCCGGCCTCGGCGCCCGCTTCTGACCAGTACAGCCAGGCTCGCGCCGAACGCAACCGGGCTATGGCCGACGACCTGATCAAGGCCGGCGATGCCGCCATGGCTGCCGCTCAGTACGACGTCGCCTACGCCAAGTTCCAAGAGGCCCTCAAGTACACGCCAGGCCACCCGCAGGCCCTCAACGGTCTGGAGCTGGTCCGCCAGCACCGCCAGGTCGAGGGTCGCCCGGACCTGCTGACCGACTCTCTCCAGCGTCGCCAGGGTCGCTGGATCCGTACGGAAACCCTCTATCGAGAGCATGAGCAGGCGGTTCGCCAGTTGATCACTGAGCATGAGTACGCCGCCGCCCGGCAAAGACTGGATCTCGCTCGGCAGCTCCTGGAGGCCGGACGCCGCGATGCCGAGCCGCCGGAACGGTATGCGTTCCTGGCTCGGCAGGTCGATTCGCTCGTCCGACTCATCGACGGCGAGGAGGCGGGCTTTCAGCAGGAGCAAACCGCCGAGCAACGTATGGACGCCATGGCCCGAGAACGCGAGCGCCAAGAAGCGGTCATCAAAGAAAAAGACGAGCGCATCGGGCAACTCATGGATCAGGTCATGCAGCTCCAGAAGGAGCGCGAGTACGCCAAGGCGGCCAATGTTCTCCGTGAGATCATCGCTATCGACCCGTCCAACCAGAACGCCCAGTTCGTCCTGCGCATGATCGAGGATGCCGCGATCGTTCACAACCAGGAAGAAAACCGTAAGGTCTTCCTCGACCGCATGCAGGAAGCCTTCCTCTCCATCGAGAAGACCCGTACCCCCGAAACCGTCGGTGCCGAAGACCGCTTTGTCGCCTACCCCGATGAGGCCGCCTGGCGCATGATCGTTAACCGCGACCCCTATGGCGTGGGCCTCAGTCAGGAAGGCGACGAGAACCAGCGGACTCGCGAGCGGCTTCGGGTGCCTATCGCCGTGGTGGAATTCCCCGATGGGTCAGGCTTTGGCGAGGCCATCGATTTCCTCCAGGAGAACACCAAGGTATCCATCGTGGTCAACTGGGTTCTCCTCGAGCAGTTGGGGATCGACCGCACCAGCAACACCGGTGGAATCAGCCTGCGAGACACCGCCGGCGAAACGGCCTTGGATATCGTGCTGCAGAACGTCGGCGGCCTGGACGTGGTTCTGGCCTACGACATCATCAAGGGCGTAGTCCGCGTGTCGAGCCGTGAGGACCTCAACCGCAACACCCAAACGGAGATCTACAAGGTCGGCGACCTGCTCCGTGAGCTGCCCAGCGTCCCGCCTCCAACCGAGGACGACGATATGGAGATGCTGAACAACATGGGCGGCGGCGGCGGCACCGGCGGTGGGTCGTACGGCGGCGGCGGCAGCAGCAGTAGCAGCAGCTCCAGCCGTGACGAGCTTGACTTCGACAAGAAGGAGGAGCGCGAGCGGTTAACCCAGGAACTCGAGGAGTTCATCACTCAGAACATCGCCCCGGGGACGTGGGCGCCCGACGGTGTCCCCGGTTCGCTCAAGGTGTGGCAGGACAAGATGATCGTGCACCACACCGCCGCCGTGCACCGAGAAATTGCCGCGATGCTCGAGACCTTCCGGGATACTTCAGGAGACGACCAAGTCGCCATCGAAGCCCGTTTCCTGACCCTCAGAAGCAACTTCCTCGAGGAGATCGGCGTCGATCTCGATGTGGTGCTCAACAGCGCCAATGCCGGGATGGACCAGGCCCTCACTCAGGGCGGCTATCCCGTGCTGGATCCACGGACCGGCGCCCAGCTCCTCATGCCCCGGCAGTTCGGCCAGATCGGCGTCACCCCGGCGGTGCCCGCCATCGGTGGGGTGCCCCTGACCTCGACGGTCACCCTCGAGCAGCCGTACGGCAACGTGGCCCTTGTTCCGCAGGGCTCGCCGTCCAACTACTGGAGCCGGCACAGCACCCCCGTCCCCCTGGTTAACAACACCCTCGGTTTGGCCGGCCCCCGGCGCACCAGCGTCCCCGGCAATTTGGCCGACTCCTTCTCCGAGGTTGGGCCGGCATTCTCGCTCTTCGGCGGGTTCCTCGATAACTTCCAGGTCGATTTCCTCCTTCGGGCTACGCAAATGGACTCGCGGGGCTCCAGTGTGGATGCCCCCCGAATCGTCCTCGTTGATAACGAGCCGGGCGAGATCGAAATCCGTACATACATCGCCTACGTTGCTTCGCCCGGTGCGGCAGGCCAATCTGGGACCGGCACGGGTGGACAGGCCTCCGCGGCCGTCACCCCCGATGTCCGAAACCTCCCGCGAGGCCGTAAGCTGTGGGTCTACCCGCAGATCTCGTCCGACCGCCGCTATGTCAAAATGTACATCCAGCCGACGGTCACCGACGTGACCCTGCGGACAATCCCAGTTCAGTCGGGAGCCCTGGCCGCTTACTTCCAGACCCCCGAGTACCAGATCACCACGGTCCGCACGCAGGCCTACGTGCCTGACGGAGGCACGCTGCTGCTGGGCGGGCTGAGACTGGCCGCCGAAGAGGAAATCGAGGCCGGCGTGCCCGTGGTCAGTAAGATCCCCATTCTCAAGCGGGCCTTCACCAACCGCTCGCGGACCAAGGATGAATACGTGCTGCTCATCCTGATCAAGCCGTCGATCATCATCCGCCAGGAACTCGAGCGGGAGAACTTCCCCGACTTGGTGACTTCGGATATGGCAGCGGGCAATTGACCCTCCAGGTGCTCCCCTCGTCAATGGGCAGGCTGGGGGGGGGTGATCGTTGGCGGGAACGGCGGACGTCGCCGCCCCAAGCGAACGCGCGCCAGAAACGCCGGCTTATGCTGCCGGCCCCGATCAACACTTTACGAAATCCCGTGTCTCGGTCACAATCCCTCACATGAGCACGATTGTGGCCGTCTCGAATACCCCCGTGACCACCTGGACCGCCGTTCTGGCCCAGTACTGGCCTATTGCTCTTGTCTCCTTGGGTGTGTCCCTACTGGCTACACCACTGTGTCGATACGTCGCACTTCGCTTGGGTATCGTCGATCGGCCGGACGATTTCCTTAAGCCCCACAAGAGCCCCATCCCCTACCTTGGGGGTGTCGCCATCTGTCTTGGTTGGCTGGCGGGCATCGCGGCCTCTTTTCTGGCCCCGGATATCGAGGTGCGGACCCGAATTCTCTCGGGTGTCGCGGCCGGCGGACTGGCGATCATGCTCATCGGGTTGTTCGACGACCTTCGCGTCATGCGACCCACCGTCAAGCTCGCGTGCAACATCATCGTGGCCTGCTGGCTTCTCTACCTCGGCTTGGGCGACAAGCTCGTCCGAGCCATCAGCGAGGTCTTCGTCGCCGAGGAAGGACTTCAGGAACGCTGGCTCGAGGCGGTGTACTCCGTCCCGTTCATGCTGCTCATCGTGGTGGGTGCCTGTAACGCGTCCAATCTGATTGACGGGCTGGACGGGCTGTGCGCCGGGGTGCTGGGCATCATTTCGCTCGGCTTCTGCGTCTTGGCCATCCACCTCCGGCTCTACTGCGACCTGGAAGTGGAGAACGAACGCATCATCCTCTCTCTGGCCATGCTCGGAGCGGCCGCCGGCTTCCTTCCCTTCAACCGCAATCCAGCCAAGATCTTCCTGGGGGACGCCGGCTCCATGCTGCTTGGCCTGAACGCCGCCGTCCTCATCCTGCTGTTCGGCGAGGCCCAGAAGGTTCGCTGGATGATCGGAGCCTTGATGGTTTTTGGCTTGCCCACGGCGGACATGTGTCTGACCCTCGCCCGCCGCTGGCGCAACGGCCGGCCGCTCATGCAGGGGGACCGCAGCCATTTCTACGACCAACTTCATGACCGCGGCTTGTCCGTCCGCCAAGTCGTCGCCATCAGCTATGCCCTGACTCTCGCCTTTGTTCTTGTCGGAACGTCGGTGATCTTCCTGCGGACCCGGTACGCCATTCTGGTCTATGGCATTGCCATTGCACTCGTCGTCGCGGGCGTCTGGAAGTTCGACATGGTTAGTATCGAGGGCCAACGCCCCAAAGCCGATAACAGTCAAGAATGAACCGGACGACCATTGATGGATAACCCACTGCTGACCCAACGCCAACGCTGGTTCTCGTACTTCCCCGAGGGGAGTATCGAGTTTCTGCTGCTTACCCGCGTGCTGGCATTGCTGTTGCTCTTGTCTTTGGCGATTGTGACCAGCATTCAGCGTCCGGCGGTCCTGGTGGCCCTGACCGGCGTCATCTGGCTCGACTACGTGCTGACCATCTGGTGGGCGATCCAAATCGCCGCGGACCGGGAGGAATTGCTTCGCGACCCGACCGCGGCCCCCCAACCGGACGATTCACGTCGCCGTCGCCGTCGTACCCTGATATGGGCCTGTCTGCCCGCGACCGTTGTGGCTGTGGCCGTAGCCCCTTGGCCGGCCGTTCTGAAAGTGTACCAGCCCGGTTTGGTCTCCGAGGCGACATTCGCACGCGTCGGCCGGCCCGCTCTGGCTCTGGCCTATCTCGTTCTGCTGATGCTGGGTACGCGCGCACTGGTTCGTGTTCGCCTCGGGCCGATCGTGTGGTCCATGCTGATTCTGGTGCCCATCCTCCATTGGCTCGCCCTTCATCGCCTTCTTGGTGTCATGCGCGCCCGACTGCACGAGCTAGACCCCGGCGAGCAGGGGCCGGTACCAGGAGGGCGGCAGTCCAACGCCGCCGTTGCCGTCGCAACCGTCACTTGGTTTGTGGGTGTGCTGCCCTGGGCCGTCATCGCGGCGGTCACTCTGGTCCGCGATCAGTTTCCGTCAGCCTTCTTCCCCTTCTGCGGGACGTTGTTGACCGCGGTCTTTGCCATCGCGGACCTGGCCGCCCTCGAACAGGTGCAGCGTCAGTTTGTCAGTCTGCTGCGTAAACGATGATGTGCTATGTGGAGTGATCGGACATGCGTTTGACCGTGATCGGATCGGGTTACGTGGGATTGGTCACCGGCGTCCTCTTCGCCGATACCGGTAACGACGTGGTCGGCCTCGATGCCGATCCCGCCAAAGTGGCCGCCCTGCAGCGCGGCGAGTGCGTCATCTTCGAGCCCGGGCTCAGTCAGATTCTCACCAGCAACATGGCCGCCGGTCGACTTCGCTTCACCACCGACAAGGCCGAGGCCATTCGGCACGGCGAAGTCATCTTCATTGCCGTGGGCACGCCGCCCAACCCCGACGGTTCGCCCGACCTGCGAGCCCTCCACTCCGTCGCCGACGATATCGCCGAACACCTCGACAGCCCCCGCATCGTGGTCATCAAGAGCACCGTCCCCGTTGGAACCGGCGACGACTTGCAGCGGCGGTTTGACGCCAAGGCCCGCTTCCCCATCCGCGTAGTCAATAATCCCGAGTTTCTCAAGGAAGGCTCGGCCGTCGCCGACTGCCAGAAGCCCGACCGGGTGGTCATCGGTGCCGCGGATTCCGAAGCCGCCGCGGTGATCGCCGAACTGCACGAACCTTTCATCCGTAACCAGCGGCCGGTCTACGTCATGTCACGCGGCGCCGCCGAAATGACCAAGTACGCCGCCAACGCCGCCCTGGCAAGCCGCATCAGCTTCATCAACCAGGTAGCCAACGTCTGCGACGCCCTTGGTATCGACGTCAACGAGGTGCGCCGCGGTATCGGCTCGGACTCGCGCATCGGCTTCCAGTTCCTCTATCCCGGGGCCGGCTATGGCGGCAGTTGCTTTCCCAAGGACGTGCAGGGCCTGATCCATGTCGCTCGCCGCGCCGGCGTTCAGCACGACCTGCTCGAAAGCGTTCATCAGGTCAACGTCCGGCAGCGCGAGCTGGTCTTCCACAAGATCACCGCTCGCTTCGGCGCCAACCTCGCCGGCAAGACCTTCGCCGTCTGGGGCATCGCCTTCAAGCCCAATACCGACGACATCCGTGAGGCCCCCGCGGTGATCCTGATCGACAAGCTCCTCCAGGCCGGCGCCGCCGTCCGGGCCCACGACCCCGAGGCCCTCGGCAACCTCCGCCAGCAGTTCGGCGACCGAGTGTCCTGCCATCAGACCGCCTACGACGCGCTCGATGGCGCCGACGCGCTGGCCATCATGACCGAATGGAACCAGTTCCGCTCGCCCGATTTCGACGTCATGCGCCAACGCATGCGCAGCCCCGTCATCTTCGACGGCCGCAACCTCTATGCCCTGGATACCATGCACAAACGCGGATTCGAGTACCACGGCATCGGACGCTCCACCACGTCACCGCAAAAATAGTGTCAGGATGATTTTTGCGGGGCCGCCAAGGCGGTTGCGAAGAACGCAGTCGCGGCCTGCTCCGCAATAATCATCCTGACACCGTTTTGCCCGCGTCGCTCGCCGGTCAGTACCGGTAGTGCTCGGGTTTGTACGGGCCCTCGACCGGCACGCCGATGTATGCCGCCTGCTTGGGCAACAACGTTGTCAACTGCGCGCCCAGCTTCTTGAGATGCAGCCGGGCAACCTTCTCGTCCAGCAGCTTGGGCAGCGTGTACACCTTTCGTTCATGCTTGCCGGACGAGCGGTTCTCCCACAGGTCGATTTGGGCGATGGTCTGGTTGGTGAAGCTGTTGCTCATCACGAAACTCGGGTGCCCGGTTGCGCAGCCCAGGTTCACCAGCCGGCCCTTGGCCAACATGATGATCCGCTTGCCGTCCGGCCAGATGACGTGGTCCACCTGCGGCTTGATCTCGTCCCATTGCAGGTCGGTGAGCGCGTCCACCTGGATTTCGCTGTCGAAGTGCCCGATGTTGCAGACGATGGCTCCGTCCTTCATCTGATTCATGTGCTGCCGGGTGATCACGTCGACGTTGCCCGTGGTGGTGACAAAAATGTCGCCGAACTTGCAGGCCTCTTCCATGGTCACCACCTGCAAGCCTTCCATCGCCGCCTGCAGGGCACAGATCGGGTCGATTTCCGTGACGTAGATCGTGGCCCCCAGGCCCTTCATCGACTGCACGCAGCCCTTGCCCACGTCGCCGTACCCGAGGATGACCACCTTCTTGCCCGCAATCATCACGTCCGTGGCCCGCTTGATGCCGTCCACCAGGCTCTCACGGCAGCCGTAGAGGTTGTCGAACTTGCTCTTGGTCACCGAGTCGTTCACATTGATGGCTGGGAAGAGCAACTCGCCGCTCTTGGCCATGTGGTACAGCCGGTGTACGCCGGTCGTCGTCTCCTCACTCACGCCGACGATCCCCTTGGCCATGCGATGCCAGAACTGTGGGTCTTTCTGAAGTTGCGAGATCAGCAGCTTGTCGATGACCTCGATCTCCTTATTGTCCCGGCAAGGCGTCGGCAGCTTGCCGGTCTTGGCGAATTCCGATTCGAAGGCGTGGCCCCGGTGGACCAGCAGTGTCGCGTCGCCGCCGTCGTCTACGATCGAGGTCGGGCCGTCGGCGCCCGCCCAAGTCATGGCCTTCAGCGTGCAGTCCCAGTACTCCTCGAGCGTCTCGCCTTTCCATGCGAACACCGGAATGCCCGTCTTGGCGATCGCCGCCGCCGCGTGATCCTGTGTCGAGAAGATGTTGCAGCTCGCCCAGCGCACCTCCGCACCCAACGCCGCCAGCGTCTCGATCAGCACCGCGGTCTGGATGGTCATGTGCAGCGAGCCGGTGATCCGCGCTCCCGCCAACGGCTGAGCCGAGCCGAACTCCTCACGCACCGCCATCAAGCCTGGCATTTCCGATTCCGCAATCAGGATCTCCTTGCGACCCCAATCCGCCAAAGACAAATCCTTCACTTTGAAATCCGTTACCGCGGTCGACATCACGCTATCTCCATATGTGTCCAAAACACGCTCAACTCACAATCCCAAATCGTACATCGCGAGTCTCAACTCGCACACGGCAAATCCGAAATCCCAGATCTCGAATCTCAAATCTCCGATCTCAAATCCCAGACCCCCGATCTCAAATCTCGCATCTCCAATCTCCAATCTCACCTTCTCCCCCCACTCCCCACTCATCCCCCCTTCCTCCCCGTGGCCACAAACAGCGGCGGCACCTCCAGAGCCGAGCTGCCTCGCGGGCCGGCCAACGCCAACGGCTGATATCTTATCTCCCCAAGCCCCGCCTCACGCAGCCAGCCCACCACCGTGTCCGGCTCAAAGCCCCACCAGTCGTCACCCATCCGCTCGTGGAACGTCGTGTGATGATGACGCTCCTGCTCGACGATCAGCACGCGCCCCCCGGGCCGTACGCACCGGGCTATCTCCGCTACCGCCGCCGGCGGGGTCGCCACATGGTGCAGGACCAGGGCCGCAATCGCGAGGGACACCTCACCATCCTCGATCGGCAAGGCCTCCAGCGAACCTCGACGAAACTCGACCCGATCGCTCGCCCGTACCTCCGGCCGGTGACGGGCCACCGCCAACATCGCCTCGGCCGGGTCCACCGCGATCACCCGCGCAAATTGCCGAGCCAGGATACCCAGTAGATACCCCGTACCCGTCCCGATGTCGGCCACCGTCCAGTCGGTCGGCAGCAGAGTGCTCAGCGCTTCCAGGTGAAACACCTCGCCGAACGCCTCGATCCGCAGTTGATCCCATCGGGCCCCGATGTCATCAAAGAAATCGGGCCGGTGCCTCTGTCGACGCCGGACCACCCGCTCGATCCGCTGAGCTAACCGTGGGCTCAGCTCTTCGCTCCGCAACCAGTCCAGAATCCGCTCTCGCAGTACTGGCAGCCCAGCTACCCGTCGGCCGTTGCCCACCTCCTGCTCGCCGGGCGGACTGGACGGCGGTGTCGCGTACAACACCGCATTTGCTGATCGGCGATCTACCAGTAACCCCGCCTCCCGCAGCACCCGCAGGTGCCGCGAAATCGTCGATTGCGGTTGCTCAAGGATCTCAACCAACTCCGAAACGCTTAGTTCCTGTGCTGAGAGCACCCGCAGCAGCCGTTGCCGAGTCGAGTCAGCAAGCGAGCGAAAGATGGCATCCGCGTCGGCCATTGGGCACGGTTCCCTGCCTGCAAAACGCATTATCCAATCATCCGGATAATAGAATGATTTTCTCGCCTGTCAAGTTTCTCGGGGCTACACAACGAATGGGGGAGATAGCCCCAGGCGCGCAAGTTCTTGTGTGATCGGTTCGTCTGGCGCGACCCGGCCCAACACCGCCTCCCGGGGGGAGATGAACCGCAAAATATTGGGGTTGACGTCCGGCCAGGGCCGATATAATGTGGTCGCTGGTATAACGAGAATCGCTTGTGAGTAAAAAAAGAGTGCCTCCTGTAACTGAGGCTTTGTCAACGGGTTGTGGTCGCGATGAAGATATCGCGTGTTTCGGGTGAAACTTTCGTTGACTTCGTCCAGATCTTGAGGTATTAAGATACTTGCCCCCCACATGTTGGGGCTTTGACGATCTGTATTTCCCGCTATAGGCGCAGAGGATTTCCTCTTTTGCGGAGCGCGAGGGGCGCATTCGCGTTCCAGGGCTGCTGCTGCTGCTGCGCCCGTTTGAGCAGGACTTCGGCTTCATAGTTGATTTGTTGGACGCTTGATTACCCCAGGGGTGAAGGATGGTCGCTTTGGTCACGGATGAGCATGGCAGAGAAGTCAGCGATGCCCAGGCGAATCTGGGCTTGTCGGCGAATGCGTTGCGGGTTCTGAGGGCTCGGTATCTCAAGAAGGACGAGCATGGCCAGGTGGTCGAGACGCCGCGCGCCCTGTTTGAACGCGTGTCACGGACTATTGCCGAGGCGGAGCTGCGCTACGGCGGACAGCAGGCCTGTGATGAGTGGGCGGCGGCCTTCTTCGATCTGATGGTCAGCGGTCGGTTCATGCCCAACAGTCCGACGCTCATGAACGCTGGCCGAGAGATGGGCATGCTCAGCGCTTGCTTCGTGCTCCCGGTGCGCGACAGCGTGTCCGAGATCTTCGACAGCATCAAGAACACCGCCCTGATTCAGAAAGCGGGCGGCGGGACGGGCTTTGCCTTTGACGAGCTGCGTCCAACGGGCGACTACATCCGCAGCTCGGGTGGCACGACCTCCGGCCCCATTAGTTTCTGGCGAGCCTTCAGCGAGGCTACGAACGCCATCCAGCAGGGCGCCTTCCGCCGCGGGGCCAACATGGGCATGATGTACATCCACCACCCCGACATTCTGCGATTCCTCTACGCCAAGCAGGACCTCACCCAGTTCACCAACTACAACATCTCGGTCAAGCTGACGGATGAGTGGATGGAGGCGTTTCTGGCTGATGCGGATTCCCCGCATATCGTGCGTAACCCGCGGACCGGGCAGGAATATGTGATTCCCCGGGACGTGCCGGTGACTTCGTACGATATCCGGTCTCTGATCCCCGTGAGGCGCGGTCAGAGCGGCGAGCTGCGGGTGACCGGCGGCGATCATCCCGCTGCGGATAAGGATGTCGCTCGTAGCTCGTCGCTCAATGTACCCGTTTACTCGCGTCGGGATATCTGGGACATCATTGTCACGAATGCCCACAAGACCGGCGAGCCGGGCGTGATCTTCATCGACCGCATCAACGAGTTCAATCCGACCCCGCACATCGGGCGGATCGAGGCCACCAATCCCTGCGGCGAGCAGCCGTTACTGCCTTACGAGGCCTGCAATCTGGGCAGCATCAACCTGGCGAAGTTCGTTCGCCAGACGGAGACGGGCTCGGAGGTGGATTGGGACGGGCTGCGTGAGACCGTGCACCGGGCGGTGCGATTTCTGGACAACGTCATCGACGTGAACAACTATCCCCTGCCCGAGATCGAGCGGGTGTGCAAGGCGAACCGCAAGATCGGGCTGGGCGTGATGGGTTTTGCCGACGCCTTGTACATGCTGGGTGTCCGCTACTCATCGGAGGAAGGCATTGCCTGGGGCGATCGCTTCATGCAGTGCATCAACGACGAGGCCCACAACTACAGCGAGAAACTGGCGGGCGAGCGCGGGTGCTTCCCGAACTGGCAGGGGAGCACATGGGATACGGAGCATCATCGTCCGATGCGTAACGCGGCGGCCACGACGGTGGCGCCGACGGGGACGATCAGCATCATTGCGGGTTGCTCGGGCGGCATCGAGCCGATGTTTAGCCTGGCCTTCTTCCGCAACGTGCTCAAAGGCCAGAACGAGGGCGGCAAACCCATGGTGGAAGTGAACCCGGTCTTCGCTGATTACGCGAAGGCCCGGGGGTTCTACAGCGAGGGGCTCATGGATAGAATTGCCAGGGATGGCACCCTCGCTGGAATTGACGAGGTACCCGAGGAAGCCAAGCGCGTTTTCGTGTGCGCCCATGACATCTCGCCCGACTGGCACGTGCGGATGCAGGCCGGCTTCCAGCGTCATTGCGACGCGTCGATCTCCAAGACCATCAACTTCCCGCATGACGCCTCGAAGGAGGAAGTTGAGACGATTTATCGTCAGGCCTACAAGCTGCGCTGCAAGGGTGTTACCGTCTATCGCGATGGATGCCGGTCCGAGCAGCCGATGGCCCTCAAAGAGTCGGACTCGAAGCTCAAGGCCGCCGAGGAGCCTGCCGCCAAGCCCGTCCCCGCTCCCGATCCGGTGATTGAGCCGCGGGACATTCCGGACATCGTCAGCGGCTTGCGGCTTCGTCAGATGACTCCGTTCGGCAACATGCACGTCAAGATCACGGTGGATACGCGCACCGGGCGCGAGTTGGAGGTCTTCGCTCAGTTAGGCAAGGGCGGGGATATCGCCAACAGCGATCTGGAGGCGATTTGCCGGCTCACCTCTCTGTGGTTGAGGGCGGGGGGCTCGCTCCGGCACATCATTCAGCAGCTCAAGGACATCGGGTCGAGCATGCAAGTTCCGACGCGCGAAGGCAAGATCATGAGCCTGGGCGACGGGTTGGCCCGGGCGCTCAAGCGTTACACGCGGGCGAAGGAGTACTTTGGCTTGCGGGCACTGCTGTTGGGCGAGTGCGATCTTTCGGAACTGGACCGCCCGGCTCCGCCATCCGGCAAGGCCAACGGGAACGGAAACGGCAAGGGAAACGGGTACGGCAACTCCGGTTCGAGCGGCAAGGGCAATGGGGCCGGTTCGGAAGTGCGCCACGGACTGACGTCGGCCCAGGCCAGCCAGCTTGGGGAGGCGCCCGCGGCAAGCACCGCGGTCGCCTCCGCACGGGTGCGTCTGGCGTTCAAGGTTAAGTGCCCCTCTTGCGGCGAAGCCTTGGTTTTCGGGGAAGGGTGCAACACCTGCCGGCATTGCGGCTGGGCTCAGTGCTGAGCCTTCTCTTGCGTCGGAATGGGCGTTCTGCTATAAGGTTGTAGCGGAGTGAGCTCGGCTGCAGCCAAGAGCCCGATAAAGGGTGTGTACGACCCTTAAGAATAGGGTAAAAAAGGACAAAAACGGGCTGGCCCCGGCCGAAGTTTGGTGTAAACTCAGATATCGCTCAATTTTGTATGGGCGGTGTGCCGATAGTGTGATGGAAAGCGGGTCACCCCGCTGAGGATCATTGGAGGGTTCGCGGGCAGCGTATCGTTGCCGTCTGATTCTGATTTTCGGCTTCTTTCCCCTCCGGAAAGCACCGGGCCAGCCTTAAGGCACCTGGTGCTTTCTTTTTGCGCGCATGGCGAGCCGCTCAATCGGGATGGGAGCCGGGCGTATGGGATCGGCGTTTGGCGATGCGATGAGCCAAGCCATAGAGTGATTGCTTCAGCTCGTGTGCTTGCGGTTGGTTGCCTGGGCGAGGGAGGACGACGAGGTCGAGGCCCGGCGGCAGGGTGTGGCGGGTGTGTCGAAAAGCTTCGCGGATGAGACGTTTGATTCGGTTTCGGCGGACGGCGTTGCCGAAGGCTCGACCGACGGCGATCCCCAGGCGGGTGTAGGATTGCTCTCCCGGGGCGGCCCGGAGGGTCATCCAGCGGTCGGAGGCGGTCAGGCGGTAGCGGAAGACGCGCTGGAAAGAGGCGCGCTTGCGGAGGCGCAGTTGACGGGGCAGGGTGGCTGGCTGAGGTTGCGACGGCATGGGGGCATTATACCGTGGGTTGGGTCGGCTTGAGCCATGGGGCCAAGCGGTCCCGGGAGGGGGGCAGGCACTCAGCTGCCCTGACGCCTTCCGACGCGACGGCACCGCCATGCCGTCAAGTGGTTGCTCCGCGCGGCGAGCCCGCACGCCGGTCCCCAAGGTCAGTTCCCAAGCGACAGGGCATTTCGCGCCATGGCGTAGCGGTCACCGCCTCTGGTGAACGGCGAACTCGCAAGGAATCCGCCGGTCGCCACAGGGGGCGGCCGCTACGCTGGGTCGTTAAATGCGCTGATGATTCGCGCGATCAGCGGTTTCCCCTGGGGGCTGCTTGGGCGGGTACTTGCCAGTGCATACGCCGTAAGCCAGGCAAACCAGCAAGGGGGCGCAGTGGAGGTCCACGAATAGGGGGATCCACCAGTATCTTCGGAGGCCTTCAAAGGGAGAGAGCCAGAGGGCAAGCGCGCCGGCGACTCCTCCCACTACAAGGATCGATGAACCAGGTTGTCTCCTGAGGTACCACCGCAAAAAAAGGATGTAAGCGTTGCACTGGACGCTTCCGAGGACGAACAGGAACAGGAAAGCCGACGTGAACAATCGCAAGGTATCCCATGCGTTATCCATGTGGCACCTCTTTGCGGCAGGGCCGCAAACAGCGTGATGACTGTTCTTCTCGGTGACCGGCTCGGTCAGTACTCGCGATTCTTGGTACGTCCGGGCATTGGCACGGGGTACTTGCCGTCGGCGTCCGCCAGGAGCGGCGCGGGCGAATCGGGGCCCAGCTTGTCCAGGCCGGGGGCGAACTCGTGGTCGCTGTTGAGTATCTGTTCGTAGGTAATGACTTGGCCGGTGTGGGCGGCCATGCGACCCATACTGGTGACGAGGCTGGCCTTGACGCCTCGTTCGACCTCGTTGTATGGCCGGTCTTCGCGGATGGCCTGGATGAGGTGGTCCCATTCGAGCTGGTAGGGATCCGGCTCGGGTTGCGGGAAGGCCCACACTTGTTGGTCTTCCCGGGTCACGTCCTGGCCGCGGTAGATGCGGCATTTGGCGGGGGTATGCACGTTGGTTGAGATGACCGCGGAGCCTTTGGTGCCGTGGGCATAGCTGGCGAACTCGTTGTAGGTACCGTCGATGCACCGACCGTAGAGGAACAGTCGGCAGCCGTCGGCGAAGATGTACTCGACGGAGTAGTTGTCGAAGTTCTGGTCGATGGAATTGCCTCGATAGTGTCGCCCGCCGGTGGCTTGGGCACGAACTGGCCAGGCGTTCTTCATCCAGCAGCATTCGTCGATGTTATGGATGTAGAAGTCGCTGTAGGCTCCGCCGCCGGCCCACAGGAAGCTGTGGAAGCGTTGGATTTGGTACATCAGCTCGCTGATGCCCTCGGGCTTGGGGTCGGACGCGAAGAAGCCGATCGGCCCGTGCATGCGGTAGGCCCGCATGGTCGTGATGTCTCCGATGGCGCCGTCGCGGATTTTGGCGGAGAGTGCCTCACGGGCGGCGCAGTGTCGGCACATGAGCCCGACGCCGACTTTGAGGTTCTTCTTGATCGAGGCCTCGCCGAGTTCCAGCATGCGGCGGCTGGTCGGCCCGTCGACGGTGACGGGCTTTTCCATGAACACGTGCAGTCCTCGCTCGATGGCGTAGGCGAAGTGGACCCAGCGGAAGGCAGGGGGCGTGCCGAGGATGACAACGTCGCCGGCTTGGAGACAGTCCATGGCCTTGCGATAGGCGTCGAGGCCGACGAACTGGCGTTCTGGGGGCACGTCTACTTGGGCGGTGAAGTTCTTGGTCAGGTGGCCGAGGGCGCCGTTGATCCGGGCCTCGAAGACATCAGCTATGGTGACGAGCTTGATGGGGCCGTTTTTGACTGAAAGGGCCTGGACCGCGGCACCGGTTCCTCTCCCGCCGGAGCCGATGAGGGCGATCTGGAGTGTGTGGTTCTTTCCGGCCGCATGCACCGCGGGGACGACGACGCTGGCCAGGGCTGACGCGGCGGCCGCTCGGCCTGTGGTTTTGAGGAACTCACGTCGCGACGAGGTACCCTTCGAGGTGGTGCCCATGGAATGCTCCCTTCAATTGATGAACCGGCTGGTTACGCACCGGGAGTTCAGGCGTGGTGGCCTGCCGAGCGGGTGGGGCGGCGACAGTGGCCGCCTTGTATCTTTTCGCCCGGTGTCCGGTGCCACGATGTCCTAGGCTAATACCCCTTCCGCATCCATGTCAATGGTGCTCCGGCGTTTCCTGGCCTATGTGACTTACCGCGATGCGTTGCTTTGGTTCTGTGGCCCCGCGGCGGGTTGCCCGGCATGGGCCAGTTTCGGTGATGAGGTGATGCATTCAATCGCGATCATCGTCGTCAAGAGAGGGGGAATGGCCGACGCCGTGGTGCTGAGGGGATGCATCTTCTGTCTAGGGTGCAACTCGCTGGCCGCCTGGCTCCCGGGACAAAATGGCGAATGCCCAAGGCCCAATGACCAATCAATGACCAAGCCCGAAGCCAGAACGCCAACCGCGAGCGGGGACGTTGGTCATCGGTCATTCGGACTTCATTGGTCATTTCGGCCGCGGATGGCGAATGACGCCCTTTTGTCTCGGGGCAGGTCTCATCCGTGTGGCACTGCTCGCGTGCAAGCCTTACTCGCCACCATCGCCATTTGCCAAGCACGCGTTACTCGTCGAGCAGGCCCCCGCTGTTGACGGAAATCACCATCCGACGCTGTCAATTTGATGGCCCTCGCAAACCCGCCCCCACCCTGATAAGCCCCTCCCCGCCAGCCGGCAGCAGCCGTCCCAAAATAATCGAAAATAACATTTGACAGACCTCATAGATGGGTGTATGGTACACCTAAGTACTGGGAAGGGT
>JAAYDF010000158.1 GCA_012729395.1 Phycisphaerae bacterium | reverse complement strand
GTCCGCACCGTCCTGATGCACGCGCTAATGCACACCCAGGGCGTCATCGCCCGCCCCTGGCAGAAGGGCCTCCAACTCGGCGCCGCCCGATTCAATCCCGCCAGCGGCGAGCGACCAGCGACGAGCGACGGGATCGTCATCGTGGTCCGCTCCGACCAGCCCTGGTCCGGCACGCTCTGCTTCGACCTCCCGCGCCATCGCGAGTACATGGGCTTCGCCCAGGACTGGCCCCGCATGAACACCCTGCCCGAATGGTTCACCGTCGAGCCGGCGCAGAAGTACAGCGTCGAAGGTCTTGACGCTGAGGTCACCACCACCGGCCGGTCCCTCCACGAAGGTCTGCCCGTGACCCTGGCCCCCGGCCAGGAAAGACGCCTCACCATCCGCCCTCTGTAAGGTCGCATGGCAATCGAGATTCCCGCTCGCCCATCGTGCGTCCCACGAGGTGCAATCGGCATTTGCAGGCAGGGCCCTCACCGAGGCACCGCACGCGACTTTGTCATTCCGACCGGACAGGCTGTGTCACAATTCGAAAATCGCCATCAATTCCCGCCTCTTTGGCCCAGAATTGAGAGCTGAAATAGCCAAAATGCCAATTGTGACACAGCCTGGGAGCAAGGCGCAGTGGAGGAATCCGGCACCGCATGGGCTATCCCCTGCGACGGGTGGCAGCCTCAAGCGCAGCTTGGGGATGGTTCTGGTAATCGAGAGGCCCATGACGCCGGCCCACGGGCACAGAAGCCGCTGGACAAACCCCGGCCGATCTGCTACAATCGTCCCCAGAGTGGAACGGTTGAAGATGCTATCGAGGGAGCACAACCATGCGGAGGATAGTCCAGCAAATCGCGTTCGTCGCGGCGTGTCTGCTCGCCGCCGCCCCGGCCACCGCTCAGCGCATCCTCTACGTCGATGACGACGCTCTGCCTCTCGGAGATGGCGCATCCTGGACCAATGCGTACCGATTCTTACAGGATGCCTTGGCCGACGCGGCATCGGCGGGTGAGCCGGTCGAAGTTCGTGTCGCCCAGGGTCTCTACAAACCCGACCAAGGGACGAATCTGACGCTCGGCAACCGGGAGGCGACATTTCAGCTTGTCAACGGCGTCGCCCTGACAGGCGGGTACGCGGGGCTTTCCGCCGCCGATCCTGACGCGCGCGATGTGGCACTCCATGAGACGATCCTCTCCGGAGATCTGGCAGGCAATGACGCCGATGTCAACGACCTCAAAGCGCTTTTTCGAGAGCCCACCCGTGCGGAGAATAGCTATCACGTGGTCACCGGTAGTAGAACCGACGAAACGGCCGTGCTCGATGGCATGACGATCACAGCCGGGAATGCCGATGCAGAGTACTTCGACCTTGCCCCTCACAGCACCGGAGGCGGGGTGTATAACGAGCAAGGCAGTCCTGTCGTCGTCAACTGCACGTTCAAACACAATGCCAGCTATGATGGAGGCGCGGTCTACAATATCAAGAGCCAGCCAACCTTCATGAACTGCCGCTTCACTGCCAACATGGCGCAATTGTACGCGCCCACCGATATTGTCTTTGGCGGATGCGGTGCCGGAATCCACAACGACCGGAGCCATGCCACGATCACGGACTGCACATTCCAGGGCAACTACGCGAACGGCGGCGCGGGCGTATTCAACTACAATGGCAGTAATGCCATCGTGACCCGCTGCACATTTGTGGCTAACGTTGCCTGGTTCGGAGGGGGAATCTACAACCTTGAAGGCAGTAGCCCGACATTGCTCGACTGCACGTTCCGCAACAACTCCTCCCTTACCGGCGGAGCGGCGTCAAATCGCTTCGAGAGCAGTCCAATACTAACGAACTGCCTCTTCGAAGGCAACCAAGCCAATGGTGACGGCGGCGCGATAGACAACCACTGGTATAGTAACCCGAATCTGACCAACTGCACTTTCGATGCGAACCGAGCCAAGCGTGGCGGTGGTATGCGAAACGGCTCGAATACCAAACCTATTCTCAAGAACTGTGTTTTCACCGGTAACATCGCATCCTCCGAAGGCGGAGCTATGGACAACTTCTTTGGCGCCCCTATCCTGACCCAATGCAGCCTGATCGCGAATTCGGCAGGCACATCTGGTGGCGCGATCTCCAATAACGTCAGCGCACCTACGCTGACCAACTGCACCCTCTATGGGAATCTGGCGACAGAGCACGGAGGCGGGATTTACAGCAGCAGTTCAAACGGCAATTCCATCGTGACAAACTGCATCCTGTGGGCGAACCAGAAGGAACAGATACGCGGCAAAGCGGACGTATCATACAGCGACGTACAGGGCGGCTTCGACGGCGTTGGAAATATCTCGGCCGGTCCGCTGTTCGCCGATCCGGCGAACGGTGATTACCATCTCAAGAGCCAGGCTGGGCGATGGGACCCGAACAGCGCGAACTGGGTCGCAGACGATGTCACCAGTCCCTGTATCGATGCGGGCGACCCGAACAGTCCCATTGGCGACGAGCCGGAGCCCAACGGCGGGATCATCAACATGGGCGCCTACGGCGGCACCGCCGAGGCGAGCAAGTCCGGCTCCGACGTTGGCACCACGTTGGATTAGCAGCGCATCGCGTTTGTAGTGATGCCGATGACCATCGGGATAAGGCATTATGATTTATGCCCCTTCGGCATTGCTCAGGGCAGGCTCTTACGGGCACACTACGAACGAGCCTGCCCCATGTCCGAATGACAATCCACAAACCTTTCTTTGGAGGAATCTTCGATGACCGAGACGATGTATCCCTGCGCCGATGTCGGGGCGAATCATGATTCGCCCACACTGATCAAGGCCAGAAGCGTCTACGAAACGCTGCGGCGGTTCCGGCCGCGATCGAGGCAGGACCTGAAGAACTACGTGAAGGTGTTCCTCGGGATCGACGTGCCGGACGTGCGCATCTGTCCCGAGCACAGCAGTCCGATGGACTACCTCTGGCACAGCTTTGCCGTCGATTTCCTGTGCGGTGCGTGGCAGCCTCAAGCGGAGCTTGGGGATGGCCAAACCTCGGGACCATCCCCAAGTCCTTCGGACTTGAGGCTGCCACCCGTCACCAACGCCGACGCGATCGTCTGGGCCAATCGCGGCGGGGGCAAGACGGAACTGGCGGCGGTTGCGACGCTGCTCGACTGCCTGTTCAAGAGCGGCTGCCAGGTCCGCATCCTGGGCGGCTCGGGCGAGCAGTCCAGCCGGATGTATGAATACCTCACGACGTTTCTGCAACGCGGCTTCGCGGGCGCAGTGGATGGGCCGATTCGAAAGGGCGGCTGCCGTTTCGCCAACGGCGTCGCCGTCGAGGTGCTGACGCAGTCGGCGACCAGCGTGCGGGGTCAGCACGTGCAGATGCTGCGCTGCGACGAGGTCGAGCTGTTCGATGAGGACGTATTCGCGGCCGCCAAGTTCACCACGCTCAGCAAGGAGAACCTCACCGCAGGCATCGAACTGATCAGCACCATGCACCGGCCCTACGGAATCATGCAGCGCGAGGTCGCCGCCGCGACGAAGACGGGCGTGCCCGTATTCAAGTGGTGCCTGTGGGAGACGATCGAGAAGTGCACAGGCCGCAACTGCTCGCAGTGCCCCCTGTGGTCCGACTGCCGGGGCAAGGCGAAG
>JAAYDF010000157.1 GCA_012729395.1 Phycisphaerae bacterium | reverse complement strand
CGTGTGGCACTGCTCTGTGAGCAGTGTTTCGCGTGGTAGCCCTGAAGTGTGGCACTGCTCTCGGAGCAGCGTGGGAAGCGTGTGCGTTCTCGACTCCCCCCGCTCGCTTGCGCTCGGGGCTCGTTGGGGCTCCCCTTGCACCGTGGATGCCGGACACCGGCGAGACGCGGGTGCCCCACCTGAAGGTGCAGGCTGTTTGGCGGGCACATTCGGGTCTTGGGCCAGGGGATTGGGCTGCGATTGCCCTGGGTGAAGGCTTGGGTGGCCGGCGGCTTTCGTTCCGGCGGGGTTTGGGATACGATGCGCCTTTAGGTTCCGGGAGACTGAGGGTTATGCGGATACCGTTGCACCCGGCCGGTGGTCGGGAAATCGCGATTCTGAGCTTGGCGTTTGGGGGGCCGGCCGTCCTGTTTGCCGTCGCGGCGGTGGGGTGGGGGCATGCCTGGTGCTGGCTTGTGGCGGGGCTTCTCGCCTTGCTCTGGTTGGGGGGATTGCTGTTTTTCCGCGACCCGGAGCGGACCGTCCCCTCCGGCGATGGGCTGCTGGTTGCGCCGGCTGACGGTCGGGTCGTTGAGACCGTTCGCCTCGACGAGGAGCCCCACGTGGGCGGGCCGGCCACTCGCCTCAGCATCTTTCTGAGCGTCTTCGACGTCCACGTCAACCGCAGCCCGTGTGCGGGCGTGGTGCGGTCGATTCAGTACCAGCCGGGCCGATTTCTGGATGCTCGGGATACGCGTTCCGGCTCGCTGAACGAGGCCAACACGATCGTGATTGCCCCGGACGACCCGGACGCCGGCTTGGTGGTGGTTCGCCAGATCGCCGGCCTGATTGCCAGGCGAATTGTGTGCACAGTGAAGGTCGGCGACAGGGTGAGGCTCGGGCAACGAATCGGGCTGATTAAGTTCGGCTCGCGCACCGAGCTGGTGGTGGCCGGCCATGACGCCTACGAACCGGCGGTCCGCGTGGGCGACCGGGCGCGAGGGGCGGTGACGATCATGGCCCGGCGAACGGACGCGGCGCAAGTGGCCGCCGCGGCAAGAACGGGTAACAATCCCCCGCGGGACGAGGCGGATGCGGAGGCTTCGGCATGAAACTCAAACCGATCAACCATGTGCCGGACGACCCAACGCCGACGCCGGAGGTGGCACGTCGTGGCCGGCGGCGGTTGCGCACCATCGCCGTGCTGCCGACGCTGTTAACGTTGGGCAACCTGTACTTCGGCTTCGCGGCCATCTACTGCTGCGGCCGGGAGATGCAGGATATCGGGGCGGGCGTCAATCCCTCCGCCGTCAGAACGCTCAACAGCGTGTTCCTTGAAACGCGGGCGCCGTCGTACCTGTCGATCGGTGTCTGGCTGCTGATCGGTGCGATGATCTGCGACGCCCTCGACGGCCAGGTGGCCCGGCGGACGGGGCATGCCAGCAAGTTCGGCGAGCAGATGGATTCATTGGCGGACGTGGTCAGCTTCGGCGTTGCTCCGGCCCTGTTGATGGTGACGATGATCCATCGCGAGATCGCGCAGTGGGGCCATGCGCCGTTCGGATTGTCGGAGTTCGGTCCGGTGGCGGTGTTCATTGGGCTGGTCTATGTTTGCTGCGCGGCCCTGCGGCTGGCCCGCTTCAACGTCGAGGCGTCATTGGATGATGCATCCCACCAGGGTTTCCACGGGTTGCCCACGCCAGGTGCCGCCGCTGCGGTCATCAGTGTGGTTTTCCTGCACGATCACCTGGACCTCTCCAAGAACTGGGCGTGGTTCACGAATGCGTTGACCACGATGCTCCCGCTGGCCACGCTGATGGTCGCGTTGCTCATGGTCAGCCGGGTGCCGTACCGACACGCGCTGAGCGTGTTGCTGCGTCGGCGGCCACTGGGGCACGTGATCCTGATGTTGCTGGTGTTGCCGCTGTTGTGGCGATACACAGCGCACATGGCTTTTGCGGCGGCCTGGGTCTTCGTAGCCAGTGGCCTGCTACGGTCCATCTGGCGTCGGGTGAAAGGCCATCCGCTCCCGCAACCAGTCACCACCGAACGCCGGCAGGAGTCCACGCCGCCGGCCATCAAACACCAGACCCGATGAGTACCCCTATGATTCGCACGCGTTTTGCTCCGTCGCCGACCGGCCACTTGCACATTGGCAGTGCCCGCACGGCGTTGTTCAACTGGCTGCTGGCCCGCAAGACCGGTGGCGTGTTCATCCTTCGCATCGAGGATACCGACACCGATCGCAACGTGCCCGGTGCCGACCGCCAGATCATCGAGGATCTTCGCTGGCTGGGCCTCAACTGGGATGAGGGCATCGAGGTCGGTGGACCGCACGGTCCCTATTATCAGTCTCAACGGATGGACCTGTACAACGCGGCCATTCGGCGGCTGCTGGAGGCCGGGCAGGCCTACTACGCGTTCGACACGTCCGAGGAACTGGACGCGATGCGCGGCGAAGCCGAGGCACGCAAGCAGGCGTTTCGTTATCCCCGGCCGGCACGTCTGCCCGACGAATCCGACGCCCGCAGAGCACGCGACGAGGGTCGCCCCGTCGTCGTC
The DNA here is from genome assembly GCA_012729395.1 of Phycisphaerae bacterium. Classification (GTDB taxonomy): domain Bacteria; phylum Planctomycetota; class Phycisphaerae; order UBA1845; family PWPN01; genus JAAYDF01. The sequence goes on along the minus strand of JAAYDF010000157.1, from coordinate 73,880 downwards.
CGTTTCAAGATGCCCGCGGAGGATATCACCGTCCACGACGAGGTCATGGGCGATGTGACCGTGGCGGCGACGGAACTCGACGACTTCATTATCCGCAAGGCGGACGGCATGCCCGTATACCACTTGGCGAATGTGGTCGACGACACGGCCATGGGTGTGAACCTGGTCATGCGCGGGCAGGAGTTTCTCGCCCAGACCCCGCGGCACATCGCCCTCCAGCGGGCGTTCGGCTACCCCACGCCGCGCTACGTGCACATGCCGCTGACCATGGACATGAAGGGCCGCAAGCTTTCCAAACGCGATGGAGCGGTCGAGGTGCACGCTTTCCGCCAGGCCGGCTACCTGCCCGAGACCCTGCTCAACTTCATCGCCTTGCTCGGTTGGTCACCCGGCGGCGATCGCGAGAAGATGACCGTGGCCGAGATGCTCGAGCTGTTCAGCATCGAGCGGATGAATCGGGTGAACTCGAAGTTCGACCGCGACAAGCTGCTGGCGTTCAATACCAACGCGGTCGCCGAGGCCTCGCCGGAGCGGTTGTCGGCGGGTTTCGATGATTGGTTGGCGGTCAACCCGGATTCGCCTCTGAGTCGAGCCGGCCTGGATGCCGCCACACGGGCCACTTTGCTGGAAGTCAACCGCGGGTTCCGCACCTTCGCGGATATCGAGCACAAGAGCGGGTTCCTCTACGTCGACGACGAGGGCATCAGCTACGACCCGGCTGCGGTCAAGAAGGTGCTGGCCAAGAACGACAACGCCGGCTTCCACATGCTGGCCGCGTTGCTGCCGCAGTTGGAGGCCCTGGAGCCCTGGTCGACTGAGTCTATCGAGGGCTTCATCAAGGGAGTGTGCGAATCGCAGGGCGTGGGTATGGGCAACGTGGCCCAGCCCTTGCGCGTGGCTGTCTCGGGTACGACGATCAGCCCGGCCATCTACGACACGCTTGTGCTGCTGGGCAAGCCGCGTACTCTGAACCGCATCCGCCGCGCGCTCGCCATCAACCAATGAGTCCGCTCAAGGCTTGAGCTTCAAGACCGCCGTCACCGGGAAATGATCCGACGGATAGTGGCCGTCCTTGTTGTCATAGACGATGGCGGCCTCCATCACGCACCATTCGGGTGAGGTCAGGATATAGTCGATCTTCCCCCCGTCCTTCTTGCCGGTGAATCCGTTGAACGTACCGGCCGGCTTGGCGTCCGGATGCAGCACGCGGAATGTGTCGGCCAGTGGAGGCACGGCCGCCGAGTTTTCGGGTCTTGCGGGTACGGCTGGAATTTCACGCTTGAGGTAGCGCACCGCGGGGTTGCGTTCGTCGGCGTTGAGATCGCCCGTCAGGATGATCGGGTCGCGGTGCGATCGTTGGTTGATCCGCTGGACGATCAGTTCCGCGCCGCGTTCGCGGGCCGGCTGAGATTGATGATCGAGATGGGTGTTGTACATGTAGAAGTGGGCTTTGGTTTGCTTGTCGCGCAATCGAGCCCATGTGCAAAGTCGGGTGATGGCGTTGCCCCAGTGTTTCGATCCCGCCACCTCAGGGGTATCCGACAGCCAGAACGTTCCCTGCTCATCGATCTCCAGCCTGTCGGTGCGGTAGAGAATGGCGGATGCCTCGCCTGCGTTCTTGCCATCGTCGCGACCGACGGCGATCTCGCCGTAGCCCGGCGCGGCCGCAAGCATCTCGTCAATCTGGAACCGCAGGGCCTCCTGCAGGCCGACCACGTCCGGCCGATGGTCCCGAAGAACCTGGAACACCATCTCCCGGCGGTGTTGCCAATCGTTCTCGCCGTCTTTGGCGGCCCCGTAGCGGATGTTGAAGGTCATCACCCGCAAGTCGGTCTTACGCTCGGCTCGGTCGGCCGGTCCAGCCGCACTGCAACCGGCCAGGATCCCCGCGGTTACGATCAGCGTCACCAGTCTGGTCATCTCTGCTCCCGCCTGTTTGCCCTAATGCCAACCGTCATGCCCGAGTCCGCAGTCGGGCTGCCGTGGTCATTCTAGCACGATACGCGTCGGATGCACGGTATTGCCTGTTGCGTCCTGTACGCCGAAGCAAGGCAGCCATCCCAACCCGCGGTGAGCCGCAGACTCGAGGTCGGCCCATGCCCACCTTCTGTCTGGCCCCCGCGCTCCCCGATTCGCCGCCGCCTTGCGATCCCGCTTCTCGGGCAGGCTCTGGTTGTGGCGACGCGCCAAGGGCGACCGTCTCGGGATCCGTAAAGCCAGACAGAACATCGTCGATTCCTGCCTTGCGATGGCCGGGATCAAGAGTTATACTGCGGTCATGTTGTCCGTGGATGGTCCACGGGCAGTCGCCGCGGCGACATGACTCCGCGAAACAGGCCAACAGTGTCGGGCCGCCGGTGGAAAAGACCACCCTGGAGGGTCGGCGCGAGTCGCCAGACGCCCCACGACGCCCCTGTCGGAATCGGATGTCCTATCGGCTATAACATGAGCACAGAAGCAGACTCCAATCCGCCGTGGACGTACCCCATGATAGGCTTGGGCGCGGTTGCAGGTGTGCGGCTGGCATACTTCCAATGGCCTTTCATAACCGGGGTGTTATCGTCGCTTATGCCCCTCCTGATTCTCTTTCTCACCCTGTGCTACTTCAGCGAGACGCTCCCATACGTGTCCCGCAGGGTGAGGAGGCCAGGTGCACGGATTGCGCTGGTGTTCGCCATGGCCGTTGCACCGTTCGTCGTTCTGGTCTACCTGGTTGCAGTAATCGCCTCCGGGATTGCAAATGACCCCAATGATCCTGCCGCGGTGTATCGTGACCAAGATCTTGAGTCCGAGGTTCAATCGCACTTCGCCGAGTGTTGGTCTGCGACGCCCGCGACATCCCATGGTCGGCCCGCGTCATTGGACATCGCAAATCGGCGCATCCTTTTCGTGGAGCACACACCAGCCAAGAGCTATACCATCAGTGACATAAACGGCATTGAGAGTCTCGCCCCGGAAACAGACGTGTTCTCAGTACCACCATTTCAATATGATCTTCCAGCCGCCATGCGAGCGCACAGCATCAGTGAGGCTGCTGTGATTATCCGCATTCAGAAGGGGACTTATCAAGCCCCGAATATTCACTTGGTCACGGAGTTCAAAGGCGACGAAGTCAACCGGTCGCCAGTTTTCGTGCCCGAACTGCATCTGGACATCTGGGACAAGAGTTCGGCAACGATATACCGTTCGACTTTTAAGGCTCAGAAGTTCTACCAGGTGCCTGGCACCGCAATCGGCGGCGCACCGGAACCGAAGAACGAGATGTTTGAATGGCTCGGCCTGCCACTTGACGAGACGCATCGTCTTGGACCGTGGCAGCCAGAGATCATGTTCGCAGGCTGGATCAGGGGGCTCTGGGAATGTGTCTTCTGACGTGAGGTACAGTCTCGCACCAGAAGGTGTGTGGTTAATGGTGGCCCCCTCGAACCCTTGAGGAGGTGGTCGATGGGGTGTGGGCTGATCGCGCCGGATGGTTGCCGGGCCGATGAGACGAGGGTGCCTCGCGAGCATCCGGGGCCACACCGCCCCTTACGGAATCAGATTTCCCAGCAGTATCGCGGCTGAGCAGACCTCATGCGGATCGGAGTATTCGAGGAGGTGTAGCAATGACCGACTCCCTGGCCACAAATCCTACTGCCGTTTTTATCGCGGGTTGCCTTTGTTTGACTGCTTCGACGACAGCCGCCATGCCAATTCTGGTTGATTCATTCCAGACGCCGCAGCAGTCCAGCTTGCCTCACAGCATGGTATCCGCCCCAGAGGCCCTGGGCGGTACGCGGCTACTGGCGACCGACAACAGTGGAGGTGCAAATGTGGCGAGCGGCACTCTGACGTATGACCAGCCATCACAGTATGGCTGGCCACACTATTGCACGCTGGGCTACGATGCGAACGGGGCCGGCCTCGGGCCTGTTGATCTCACCTTCGGGAGCAGCATGGACCGGCTGGAGATCACCGTTGATTCGTCCACTATGGCCGGGCAGTTCACCGTCGATCTGAGTTGCGCCCCGCTGCCCCGCTACTCATCGGAGCTCACGATTCTTGTTGAGGCGACTGCTTCTCCTGCTGTGTATACGTTTCCGTTCAGTCAGTTCGAGCAGGGCAAGGGAGCAATCGGCCCGGCGACGCTGACCAGTATTCACTCGATCACCGTCAGGTTCCTCACCGACAGATATGCTGACCCAGGGCAGCTTGTGCTTTCGCGCATCCAGATCGCGCCCGAGCCCGCCAGTCTCGCCTTGTTCGCTGGCTTGGCAATGGTGTTGACTCTACGGCAGAAAAATGGTGTCAGGATGATTTTTCCACGGCTGTGATGATGTTTTGGAGCTGCTTCCCTTCCCAAGAAGAGCCAGTCCCCGGGACGCTGAACGCGTGGTTGCTCGCGGAGCGGTGCCGCGCGGTGGTGTTGCCGGGTGGTGCGACCGGGGGCTGCCGTCCAATGGCGAAGGCGGCAGCCGGAGGGACCATGCTTTACTCGGTAGGCTGCAGGGTCCGGACGAGCAGGGCGGGGTCGTATTCTTTCTCGGGGAGTCGCTCAAGGATGCTTTGGTAGACCGCCTCATCGAGGGTTGGGGTGCGACTGAGGATCCAAAGAAACGCCCGGTTGGGGACACCGACGACGGCATATTCGTAGTCCTCGCCGAGTTCGATGATCCAGTAGTCGCCCTCGAACGGCGGGAAGAAACTGACCTTGAGTTTGGCGTTGGTGGATGCGTCGGCCACGCGGGCGGAGCCCTGGATGCGCCGCACGGGGCCGTCGAGCGATCCGCCGCGGCAGGTGTTGACGACCATGACGCGGCCATCGTCGCGGAGCGTGTACTCCGCGGTGGTCGCGGTGCACCCGGCCTGGAACGGGGTGGGGTAGCTGGCGATCTCATACCACTTGCCCGCGTAACGGGCCAGGTCGACATCGTCCACCACGTCGAGCGGGGGGTAGAAGATCGCGCAACCCGACAGGGCCAAGGCCAGCGAAGGGACCATCATCTTTGTACCGCGCATGTGAGTTCTCCATTTTGCCGCCCGTCGGCGGTCTCGTGCCTGGAGTATAGGCGCGTGTCCCGGTTTTGACCGGTGTGAGCGGTTCTGATGCCAGGGCAGTGGAATCACGCCCGGGTACCGGGGCTGCTCATTGGCGGAACTGCCGGTCGAGCCAGGCGTAGATCTCGTCGAGGGTTTCGCGGGCGATTTCGTGCCGGCCGGGCTTGAGCAGGTTGGCGAAACGGTCTTCCTGCCCGTAGAGTCGCCAGATGGTCCTGGCTTGCTCGCCGGCTTCGTAGGCACTGATGGACTGCGGGAAGATGTTGTCCTCGCGGGTGGTGTGTTGCAGAACGGCCCGCGGGGCGATCAGGCGGAGCACGTCATCCCAGTCCCAGTGCGGCAAGCGGCCCAACTCGAAGGTGCCCCGTAGCTTGGGCATGTAGCTGAACCAGCGGTCGCGGGCCCAGCGGAGGCGGCTTTTCTCTGCGGCGAAGGTGGCGTAGCCGCAACTGGCGACGGTGGCCTGGATGCGGTCGTCAAAGGCGGCGAGCATGAGGGCGGTCTCGGCGCCGAGTGAATGGCCGATCGCCCCGATGCGGGCGGAGTCTACTCCCTCGGTTTGGGCGAGCACGTCGAGGGCTCGTTGCGCATCGACCAGCATTTTGCCCATCGCGGACAGCGCGGGGTAACGCAGGTAATGTCCGCGGGTGTCGAAGGGGCCGAAGCGGTCGATGCGCTCGCCGGCGGTGATCGAGTCGGGGGCGATGGTGACGTAGCCCCGTTCGGCCAAGTCGGCGGCGAACGCCAGCCGCGGATCGCCGGTGAGTCCGACGGACTCGCGCTTGCCCTCGGGGACGGTCTGATGCAGGACGAGCATGGCCGGGGCAGCAGTCTGGCGGGCGTGGGGCAGGCATAGATAGGCGCGCACCCGTTCGTCGGGGCCGACGACATATTCGATGAGTCGGCGTTCGTAACGGTCGAGGCGCTGCGTCTCGATGATGGTGACATCAAGCTTTGGGTTCTGGGCGGGGAGTTCGCCGAGCGTCTGCCGGATACGGCGTTGAAGGATCGGGCGGCATTGCTCCCATTGGGCGAGGTCTGCCGGTGGCGTGGCGATGTAGCCGGCAGGAAAGAATCGTTCACCCAGCCAGCGATAGGCGAGTTCGCGGCCGGTGTCGGGAAACGCGTGCGGGCCGTCGAACGAGTGCCAGGCCAAGTCGTCGGTCGCCCCATAGAGCCCGTACACCGTCCCCACGTCGTGGAAGACGGCGTCCAGGCCCTGCGTGTCGGGGAAGATCTTGTCGCTCGTCGCGTACCAGACGAACAGCGGGCGCGGCGCGATCATCGCAAGAAGCTGGTGCCATTCGGAGGGGATGGCGGCCTTGTCCGGCAGGTAGAGCCCAAGCTGCGGGATGAGGGCGGTCAGGTGCGACCAGCGGTGCGGATCGGGGTCGTCGCGAAATGTGTTGAAGCCGCAACTGGCGATGGTAGCGGCGATGCGTTTATCGAACGCGGCGGCGAAGAGCGAGGTGTACGCCCCGTGCGAGTGGCCGATGCAGCCGATCTGTAGCGGGTCCACGGCAGGCAGGGTCTCGAGGTAATCGAGCACGCGGCCCATATCCCAGACCATCTTGCCCATGAACGACCATTGCGGATGGCGGCGGTAGAAGGCGAGGCTGTCGTGGTAGGGCAGCGTGCCGTCCGGGATGCGCTCGCCGAAGCCAATCATGTCCGGGGCGATGCAGACGAAACCCTGCCGTACGAGTTGGCGGGCGAAGGCCAGATCGGGCTTCCCGGTGAGGCCGCAGGGTTCGTCCTTGCCGCGAGCGGAGGTCTGGTGCACGCAGATCATGGCGGGCAGCGGGCCGGCCGGTAACGGACGCGGGATGAGTACATAGGCCGGGATCCAGTCATCAGGCTCACTGCGGATGCGTATGTGCTGACGCACATGGTCGTCGTGCGTTTCCTCGGTCAGCACCCGCACCTCCAGCGGTGGGGCGTGCAAGTCGTTGGGTCGGCCCAGAATCCGGCTGATGACGTCGGTGATTTCAGTGGTTCGCTGCTCCCACGCGCGGATCTCGTCGATCCTGCCCGGCGGTTCGCCCGCCAGCTCGAGTAGGGGCACGAGGTCTGCTCGCCCGGTCTGCGGCGTATCCAGTGATGGCTTTGTCCACGTGCTGACCTGCCGCCACTGCTCGAAGTCGTACCCCGGCCAGGCGTGTGCGACGGCTGCGGCCAGGGCGAGGCAGACCACCCCGGCAACGTGTTCTCGATATCGTGCGTGCTTCATAGCTTGCGGATCGTACCCATCGGCGGGAAGAGATGCCATGTTGGTACGGAGACCGCATGGGCGTTCACGTGGCCGCCTCGACACAGACGGCGAGCCGCCGGGTTTATCCCGGCGCTTTGCAGGAGGGGCGTGGGCAGGTAACCCGGCGCTGCTTCCGCAACACGCTCGGGGGCAAACCGCGGCACTGCGCGCGCGGGCGCTGGGGGTTGCGGGTCTGGATTCCTCGCTCACCGCTGCCCGCGGCACTGCGCGCGCGGGCGCTGGGATGCACTCCAGATGTTCCTCACGCGAAAGGCGGGGATAAAGCCCGGCGCTCGCCTTCGTTTTTCCGCTCCGAAGGAGCGACGGGACGTAGCCACGGGTAGAGTGAGCCGTAGGCGAACGGAACCCGTGGACTGTGGTTTTGCATTAACTCCCCCACCCCGGTAGGGGTGGCGGATGGACCGGTGGAGCGACTCGTACATTGATGAGCCAGGGAGATGGACAACAGCGCCCTGCGCTCCCCCTCCTTCGCCCCTTCGGGGCGAGAAAACAAAAACCCACGCTTCCCAACCACGGGTTCCGCGTCGGGCGGCTGCGCCGCCGCCCCGCTCCACCCGTGGCTACCTCCCTTGGCCCCTTCGGGGCCAGAGACAGATCGATCCCATTTGCCGATCCTGATGCGGGCGTTTACTCAACCGGCGTCGATGCCCAGGAGGCGGGCGGCGTTTTGCCAGGCGACGGCTTGGTGCTGGGCAGGCGGCAGGCCGGCGTGGTCGAGCTTGGCCACGTTACAGGCCGGGTAGTGCAGCACTGTGCCCGTGCCGAACAGCACCCGCTGCTCGCCCACCGCTTCGACGAGGTGTCGCACCGCCCCGTAGCCCTGCATGCAGGCGAACTCGATGCTCAGGTTGGGGCAGTCGGCCATGGTTTCGGTCGCCGCCCGGAACTCGGAGAGGTAATTGGGGCCGCTGAGCAGGAATCGCGTGGTCGGGTGCTGTCGGGCGAGAGTGTCGATCTCGGGGATGGGCAGCGTTGGGAAGCGGAAGTTCATCATCGGCCGGGTGGGCACGATGACCATCATGTTCAACTCACCGGCGGCCGCGGCGATCTCGTGGGTGAACGGGCTGCGCAGGCTGTAGCCCTGGATCAGCAGAGGGTAGAGCCGGACGCCGCGGAAACCCTCGGCAGCCAGTTCGCGCAGCGGGCCGGCTCCGCCATCGTTCATCGGGCTCATGCAGGCGATGGGGGTGAAGCGGTCGGGATGAACCCGGGCCAAGGCGAGAGTCTCGGCGTTCGCTGTGCGCCAGTCGCCGTGCAGCCCGCGCAGCGAGGCCACCGCCGCCCGGTCGATACCGAACCGGTCCATCAACCGCAGCAGATCCTCGCCGCTGGTATGCGGCAGCGGATGATAGGGCCAGTGACCGAAAAACGCGTTGATGTCGATGCGCATGCCTTACAGTCCTAAGAGGCGTTGCAGGTTGCCGCCCAGAATGAGTCCTTTGGCTTCGTCGCTGATCTCGGCTCCTTCGATCTTGGTTCGCTGTACCCAGGGATCGAGCAGGGGGGTGTCGGTGCCGAAGACGACGCGTTGCGGGCCGAGCTGCTCGACGGCATATTCGATCATGCCGTTGTCGATCTGCGACGAAGCGGTGTCCAGGTAGAGGTTCGGATGGCGGGCGGCGACCTCGACCGCCAGGTGCCAGTTGCCCAGGGCGTAGGGCTGGCCGCCCATGTGGGCCATGAGCACGATTGCCTCGGGCACGCGCTGCATGAGCACGTCGCACTCGGCGGGCGTGAAATGGCCCAACACCGGCAGACGCAAGTCGGCGGCCGTCTCCAGAATGCCCGTCGAGGCGGCCTCGGTGATCGGCGACTCCGGGTGCGAGTACATCTTGACGCCCTTCATGCCGTAACGCTCGACGCAGCGGCGGATCTCGTCGCAGGCCGCCTGGCCCAGCCGGTGCGTCGGGATGGTCACATAGCCCAGCAGCCGGTCGGCGTGCCGAGCGAGATCCAGGCCGAGGCAGTCGTTGCCCTCGCGCATCTCGTAATACAGCGCCGTCAGGTGCGTGACGAAGATGCGGGCAAAGCCGGCGGCATCGGCGATGGCGATCAGCCGCTCCGCGTCGGTGTCGATCTGCAGGAACTGGCTGGTTCCTATGTGCACGTGGCCGTCAATGACCATGCTCACGGCTTCTTCTCCACCTGGCCGAGGGTGACGCGGACGGGTTGATGCAGCAGATCCGCCAGCTCGCTTAGTTCGCGTTGCCAGTTGTCGATTGTAGGCGCGACGGGGTGCTGTCGCCCGCGTCGCCAGTCGCCGATGATCCAGTACCGCAGCGTGCTGTCAGCGTCGAGTCGGCAACGCAATTGCCGCTCGGCCTTGAGGTCGATGGTCTCCACTCGCAGGTCAGGCGGGACGATCAATCCCATGCCGATATCCCCGATAACTTCTTGCTGGTAGCCCCAGGCACCGATCAGACCTCGGGCGGCGTCCTCAAACCATCGCTCGCTGGGCAGCTTGACCATGCAAGGGGCGAGGTGCACCTCGCCTTGTGCCCCGGTGACGTACGCTCGCACCTCGCTTTCGTCCCGTTCGGCGTAAATGGTGCAGAGCACGCGGACGGTGAGGTCCAGCCGCGAGGGGCAGACGTTCGTCGCGACGAACTCGATCGCCGCCCGCACGGGCCCGCTCACGAGCTGCCGCTTGGTGAACTGGACCTCGCCCTTGCCGGCCGGGTTCTGCACGAGAAAAGCCTTATCGCCGTGATAGAGCGTCAAGCCCCCCAAGCCTCCCGTCTGCCCCACGTGCAGCGCGTCGATACCCCATTCTACCTCCTGGTGGTAGCTGGTTTTCCCGATGGTCGGGTAGATCAGTTGCCTGATCTTCTTGCCGAAGAAGTCGAACTGCCCCCAATAGGCCCGGTAGGCGACGCGGTTGGACTCCCACCCGATGTTGGGCGGGATCCAGTCCTCGGCGGTGCCGGTCCTGTGCGTGGGCTGTCGGCCGGCATGACCTTCGGGGGTGTAGGCAATGTAGTAGGTGGCTGCCCCGCGGGGGGGCAGATCCGCCAGGAAGGTCAACTCCGCGCCGATTGCCGGGTCAATCTCGTCGATCTGGTGGGGGATTTGGCGGCCGGCGATCCACTGCTCGGGTCCTTCGACCGAACAAGTCTCAGCACGGAAGCCCGCGTCGGCTGCGGTGATCTGGCGGATGGGAATGGCGACAGGCCAGTCGTGCCGCGGCGAGTCGGAGGGGTTCTCGATCCGCACGGCGATGCGGCAGCTGCCGAGGCTGAACCGCAGGTTATCCAACTCATCCGGATCGCCGAGGAGTTCCTGCCTGATGAGCAGGGCGGCGGCGGCGAAGTCCCCGGCGGCGTACAGGGTCTCGATCCGGTCCCAGGCGGTGTATGTGCCGAACTGCTGTTTGAGGGCCAGCAGCAGACGGTCACGCACCAGGTCGGAATAGAAGCGTATCCCCGCAGGGCTCTTGCGGATGTGGGCCCCGAGCCCGGTCTCGGGCATCCAGTGCTCGACGCCGTGCATGAAGGAGTCGGCGGCCATCAGGGCTCCCACAAATGAGTCAGGTAATCCGCCGGTGTGGCCGGGCAGGTCGGGCTGGGGCTGCGCCGTGGAGTCCGGGGCGATAATCGTAGAAACCGCCGTGTAGGCCGCCTCGATGAACTGGTCGCTGGCGTCCAGCGTGCGGGCCAACTCGGCTTTGTAGAACGTGCTGATGGCCTTGAAGTCGAGCGGGATCTCACGATCGACTCGGCCGGCCATCTTCCAGTCGAAGTCCACCTGGTCGTCGGCGTCGAGGTCGAGTTGCCGGCGGTCGAAAACGCCGTCGCCGTCCTCATCCAGGTACGTATAACGGGCGTCGACCTTGCCGTCGAAATCGTAGTCCACATGCAGCCAGCCCTCGTTGGCTCCCAGCAGATGTAGCCGGTGGTCGGTGGGGTCGTAGTACAGCCGCAACGGGGTCACGGGTCTGAGGCTGAGTTCGTTTCGCTTATTGAGCGGGCTGCACGGCGGGCCGCCGATTTGCGGGAAATGCTCGGATTTGTGGGCGATGACGCCCTCCCAGCGTTCGTTGGGATCGCGCTGAACGTTGGCCTCGGTATTCGCGTTCATCTCGTCCCAGGTCAGCAACGCGCGCTCCCATGAGGCCTGGGTCACGAACGGCCGGGCGTGCTCGCGGTCCAGCCAGGGCTGGGTGGGCAGGCCGCGCAAGGTCGTGTGGGTAACCCCGTTGGCCGGTAGACGCACGGGCTGGTCTGAGGGAGCGACGGCGGTGATCGAGAAATCGTAGTCGTGCGTTCGCCGGCCGAAGGCGTCGTCGTCCGCGTCGAAGCTGTACCGGATGCTCCGTACCTCGTTGCCCCGTCCTTCGACCCGCAGCACGACCTCGCCGCATCCGTCACCGTCTTCGTCGTAGAACAGGAAGGGATTCTCGAACGCGCTGAGCCATTCTTCACTGTCGGCCAGCAAGCCAAAGGCTACGAACGACTCGTCTCCGCTGAAATGGCAACGGTACTGGCAGAGATCCTGGTAGTAGGTGTAGTCCACGTCGTACCACAGCAAGTTGTCGTCGCCGTCGTCGCGGCCCCACCAGGTACGGAGCACGTCCTTGCCGAACCACGGATGGTTGGGCATATGGAAGTAGAAGGCCATCTCGTCCACGTCGTTGTCGCCGTCGTTATCCTGGTAATCGAGCAGGACGTCGACTGTGCCGTCGGCCCTCCAATCCACCACGTAGAGGTCGCTGTCGAGGTCCGGGCGGCCGTCCTTTTCGAGGTCGCCGTCCTCGTCGATGGCCCGGACGAGGATCGGCCGGTTTTTGTCCTGATGCCGGAGCGAAGGATCGATGAACCAGGCTTCATCCACACGCCCATCGCCGTCGGAATCGACCAGCAGGAATTCGCCCGGCTTGGCGGCCTTGACCTTGGCGACCATCTCAGGGTCGAGCGCCGCCGCCTTGCCAAACACCCGCTCATACAGCGTCTGACGCACATCGTCCGATGCAGCCACTCGCCCGGCAGGCAGCAGGGCAATCACCACACCGGCAACCACACCCACACGCGCAACCACACCCGGCCGCCACGGATTCACGTTCCCACCGCTTCCGAACATCTGATCTCTCCTCTACCGCCGCTTGCGGCTTCGCACGACCCCCTGGAACGCTCCCGTGTGCCACTGCTCTTCGAGCAGTGCGGATCGCGTACAAGTCTCCGGCGCCCCGACGGGTGGCATGGGCCTGTACTCAGGCCCGTGGCTTCCCCCGGCCCAACCACGGGTCGGAGTACCGACCCATGCCACCCCTTACGCGTTCGATCATCGCCAACCCACCCTTGCTGCGCAAGGATGGGCCACCCGCCCGTACACCCGCGTGCAAGCTCTCATGCAACCCCTCGTGCGCCACGGTCCTGCGAGCGGTGCTGCGCGTACACGTTCTCGTGTGGCACTGCTCCGTGAGCAGTGCTTCGTGTACACGCGTTCGAGTCGCCGGCCGCCACGGGGCCGGCCGCTACCGTGTGGCTCTGCATCCGCCTCGCAGGGTTACCGCACGATGCGTACGCTTCGCGGACCGACGGTGATTCGCCCAGCCGGCGAATCGACCGACTGATCATCCTCAGCGAAGTTGACGGCTATTGTACAGCCCGCATCCGGCAGGTGAACCGCGAGACACGGGAACGCTCCGCTGACCGTGCCCGTTGGCCGCGCGGGTGTGTTGGCTGGGTCGCAATACGCCACCAGCACGATCTGCTGCACCCAATCCTGGGGGTTGAGGATTCGCGGCCGGTCGTACGCCGGCGGGCCGAAATACAACTCATGGCTCAGCAGCGATTCCTCCGGACCAAACGCATCGTCGCCTGCGATCATCTCGCTGCGGTCGGGCGAGCGCTTGCGTTTCTGCAGGAACTGGAAGGTCCCGTCACCCGTCAAGGCATGAATCGTCAGCAGTTTCTCGACGGTGATGGATCGCGTACCCAGATCATGCCAGACGTCGCGGCAGTCGGCTTGGCCGAACGTCCGCTCCTGCCCGTCCCACGCCAGCCGTACCGCGTTGCCGTTGAACACGTCCGCCGCTAGCCGCATGCCCAGCGCCCCCGTCCGCAGCAGCCAGAGCTGGTCGAGCGCCCGGCACTGGTCGATGAACACCGTCGGCCCCTCGGGCAATGCGACCAGGGCCTGATATTGCCGCACCAACGGAGCGATTGTTCTCGTGGCCTTCTCGTGGATGACTCGCTTGGACTCGCGGCCGATGCTGCCGAGCGACCAGAAGCCGCCCTCCGCGAAGGGGGCCAGCTCAAACCATTCGATCTCGTAGCTCGGGCTCAGGCCGGAGATTTGCAGGATGCCCGTCGAGTTCGCGTTGAATCGCAGCAGGTGCGGCAGACCGATCGGCTGGACGATGGCCTGGGCCTGCTTGCGGTAGGCTCGCCAAGAGAACGACGCCCAACGGTGTTCGTCGCGATGCCAGATGAGGTTGGCGTTGGGCTCGTGGTAGGTGCTGGTGTTGCGTTTGTCGTACTCCGCCTCGCTGGCCGGGGCGGGGATCGCCGCCGGGTCGATCCGATCCAGCACCCACAGGGCCTGGGCCAGGCAGCAGCCCTCCTGGCCTTCGTACCAGGAGAAGTCATTGAGTCGCAGCCGCAGCATGGTCGCCAGCCGGGCACCCTGCACGCTCCCGCCGGTGAGATCCTGCTGCATCTCGATCATTTTGAGCCACTCGTCGACGATCCGCGATGCGTCCGGGTCGCGGAACTCGGCAGCGGCGAACAGGGCGGCGGGCATGAACTGCGTATTGCCGTAGCCGTAGGTGATCCAGTCGTCGCCCGCGCAATGGATGAAGCGGCCGTTGCTGAACGTGCCCTGTTTAAGCCGGTCGTAAGCCAGTCGCCAGTTGTGAAGGTAGACGTCCGCGTTCCGCTGGTCGGCGGGCAGGGCCTGGTCCATCAGGTGCGCGTACGCTTGGTAGGCCAGCGGCCAGCCCATGTAGCCGGGGTGATAGAAGTAATGATGTTCCTGGATGCCGCCGGGCTCGAAGTTGGCCCCCTTGACGCGTTCTTTGAGTGGCTTGCCGCCGACAATCTCGTCGGAGGTCATGTCCGCGGGCGTGCAGATCGCGTTGAGCGAGTACTCGATCGCGGATTCGCGCCAGGCCGCGTGCCGCTCGGAGCCGGGCATCGCCAGACGGGCCATCTGCAGTAGCGTCGCCGACCACGAGTTGGACTCGCCGCACGAATGGCCCGGCGAGCGCCCGGGCCAGGTTCGCCATTCTTTGCTGACGCCGTACTCCACCTGCTTGTCCGCCTCCCATTCGAGGATGCGACGCATCTGCTCGCGTCGCTCGGGCGGCAGGGCGTCGAGGAGCAGCATGCCCTGGGCGACGGCGAACAGGTCCGCATGCCAGTCGTCGGCATGCGTGAGGGTGGCGCCCCACTTCTGGATGTCCGGCCGGTCGATGGTGTTATTCGCGATGTGCGTGCCGAGCGCCAGCCGAATCAGGCCGCGCAGGGGCTCGGCTGTCGCCTCATCAGGCTTGGAGCGATGCAGCCAGTAGCCTGCCGCCGCCGCGGCGAACTGGTTGCCCGCCACGTCGCGGTAGGGGTTTGCCCCCGTGCCCAGCGTTGGGTTCAGCGTGTACAGGTCGGTGCCTGGGATCTGGTACAGATAGCCCGAGAGCCAGCGGCACCAGCGGTCGAGGGCCTTCTCCAGCCGCGGCCGCAGCGACGGAAACTCCGGCACCGTATTCGAAGGTACTTCGGCGCCTGCCGCCCGCTTCGCCGCCAAAGCCGGCGACCCCGCAGCCAATCCGACCAAGGCAACCGCAACCCCAACGCGCAGATATCTCATTGCCACACCCTCGTTTGTTGTGTGCCGTCTCTCACTTCTTTCCAGTGCCTTCAGCCTTGAGCATGCCATTGCTGCTTCGTAGCGGCCGCCGCCCCTGGCGGCCGCTGGGCGGCGATAAAGCTCTCCCACGCCGGCCGCCACGGCTCGGCTGAGCTCGCCGAAGTCAGGGGGCGGCCGCTACCGTGGAACGTCATCCGGTGTCATCATATTGACCTTACTACGCTCCCATCGCCTCCTTCACCGCCGCCAGCGTCTCATCCACGTCCGCTTGCGTATGCGCCGTCGAAACGAACCACAGACCCTCTGGGATCGTGCGGATGCCGCGCTCTTGCAGAGCCGTCCAGAACCGGCCGTACGCGTCGCGGTCGCGCGTGGTCGAGGTGCGGTAATCCACGATCTCCTCCCGGTCGTTGAACGAGACGAAGAACGCGGTGGGCACGCCGCGGACGTGTACATCCCGGCCGGCAGCGCGGCCCAGCGCCTTGATGCCCGTCATGAGCTGCTCACCCATGGCGTGTGCATGCTTGAGCAGGGCCCCGTCGTCGGCCGAGAGCATGTCCAGCGCCGCGCGGGTGGCAGCCATGCACGGCGGGTTCGAGTTATACGTCCCCGCGTGGGTGACCGTCAGCGTGCCGAACTCCTCCATGTACTCGCGTCGGCCGGCCACCGCGCTGACCGGGAAGCCGCCGGCCATCCCCTTCGCGAATGTCGCCAAGTCCGGTGTCACGCCGAAGTACTGCTGGGCACCACCGAGACTCACGCGAAAACCCGTTATGACCTCGTCGAAGATTAGCAACGAGCCATGCCGTGTGCACAACTCCCGCAGCCCTTCCAGGTAGCCCGGCCGAGGCATGATCGCTCCGCAATTGCACATGATCGGCTCGGTCAGCACCGCGGCAATGGCGTTACCGTGGGCCGCGAACGCTCGCTCTGCCAGGGCCAGATCGTTCCACGGCAGGACAATGAGGTTCTCCGCGTCGCTGGCCACCTGCCCGCGACTGACCGGCCGGGGCTGCGGTGACTCGCGCGGGCCCGCCTGGTTCAGCGGCGGGGCGTAGTTCCAGAAGGCGTTGTCGAACCAGCCGTGGTAGTGGCCCTCGAAACGGACGATCTTTGTCCGCCCGGTCACCGCCCGCGCCAGCCGCATCGCCGCGTGGATCGCCTCGCTGCCCGAGTTGCTGAACCGCACCAGATCCGCGCACGGCACCAGCTTCACGAACCGCTCGGCCGCCTCGATCTCCAGCACGCTCTGGCCGGCGTACATCAGCCCGCGGTCCAGTTGCCGTTTGACCGCCTCGATCACCGGCCCGGGCGAATGCCCCAACAACAACGGCCCCCGGGCCAGCACGTAGTCGATGAACTCATTGCCGTCCGCGTCCCACACCCGTGAGCCCTGCCCGCGGTCGTAGAACATCGGCGTCGGCTGCCAGTTCGCCCGCACGTTGCTGTGAATCCCGCCCGGGCAAGTCCGCCGGGCCCGCTCCATCAGTCGCTGTGATTGCTCAGACTTCATGATGTGCCCTTTGCCGCTGTATCCTCAAAGATTGAGGAGTTGTGAACAAGAGGAAACAGAGGCAACAGAGGGAGCCAGGCTCGTTGTCTCTGTTCGCTCTGTTTCCTCTGTTTGTTCTGTTTCCTCTTTGCCCCAATCCGCGATCTCGAATCTCCGATCTGCAATCTCGAATCTGCACTCTGCAATCTCGAATCTCCGATCTCCGACCTCCGATCTCGAATCTGCAATCTCCAATTTACGCGCCAGATCCTCATGCAGCCATCCAGTGTCCTCCGCCCCATCTGTGTCCATCTGTGTTGATCCGTGGTTCCTTCTCTTCGCATTCCTCTGTGGTTTGTTCTCCTCCTATATCGCGGCTTTAGCTACCGTCTGGGTCTTGGCGAGCAGCTCCGTTGATTGTGTTGCGTGCGCCATCATCTCACCGAACAAAGAGTGTCAACCACAGATGAACACGGATGAACACCGGTCAAATGAACAAGGCCGTGCCTGTGTGCTCTGCAATGCTACTGCAAGTCTCATTTCGCATTTTCCCCCGGAAGCACAATCTCCTTCCCCGTGCGCGACGACTCGTAGCACGCCAGGGCCGCCGCCACCGCCTGTCGGCCGTCCCACCCGGTTACAGCAGGCGGGCGTCGATCGGCGATCGCGTCGATGAAGTCCTGGCACTGCAACGTGTAGCTTTCCAGCCGCACGGGATCCAAGAAGCCTTTGCCCGCCCAGTCGATCGGGGCCTGTGTCGCCTCCACTTTCCACTGCCCATCCATGGCCACCCGCAGCTCGCCGTAGGCGTCCAGATCGATCAGCCCGCGCTCGCCGATGATCCATGTGCCGAACTGGGCTCGCGGGAACGACGGCTTCGGTACCTGGAACGACTCCCACAGGTGTGCCGTCGCTCCATCGGTCAGGCTCATGAGCACCATCGAGGTACCCTCGACCCGCGTTCCGGGCTCGATGCTGCCGCATTTGGCGTACACCGTGCGGATCTCGGACCCGGTGAACCAGCGGATGCGGTCGAAGTTGTGGATCGCGTGGCCGAACAGCGTGCCCAGGTTCTCCGAGTCGCTCTGCCACTTGGGTAGGCCGGCCAAGCCCGTGGCAACCAGCGAGAGCTCCTGCATCTGCAGGATACGCCCGATCACTCCGTCGTCGATGAGCTGCTTGGCCTTGATGTTGCATTGGCGCGTCCGTTGCGAAAAGGCGATGGTGCACCAGGCATTGGCCGACCGGCACGCCTCGATGATCGCGTCGCAGTCGGCCACCGTGCACGCCATCGGTTTCTCAAGCAGGATGTGCTTGCCCGCGGCCGCGGCCGCCAGGGCCTGCTCGGCGTGCAGATGATGTGGCGTGGCGATGAACACCGCGGCAACGTCGTCCCTGGCGATCAGGGCCTCGGCCGACGACTCCAGCGGTACACCGTAGTCCTGGGCCAGCTGCCCCGCCCGCGAGCCGCACGCCACCGCCCGCAGCTTCGCCCGCGAGCAGTACCGGCTGATTGTCTCCGCGTACGTCCGCCCCATGAAACCCGACCCGATGATCCCGATTCCAATCTTGCTCACGACCTTCCTCCCGCCTTGAATCGCCCGTCCCGCCCAATCAGAGCCGCGCCCGTGAGGAAGCGGTTCTTCCCTGCTGGAGCCACCGCTCCCCTACGGTCGCGGCTCTGCTTGGAGCGCTCGTCCATCTTCTCGCTTCTCGCCTTCCACTTCCGCCATCGCTTCCTTCAACTCCGCAAGTATGACGCACGCTCGTTCGTACTCGCCTTCGCCATAAGCGATATCCATCTCCTGCAAGTGGCGAATCACCTGCCATGCGGTCTGTGAGTTCCAGGTGCTGCGGCGGGCATCCTCCGGCAGCGGCCGCAGGTCGTCCATCTTCGCGGTGCGGATCACCTCGTGGGCTTGCTCGTGCAAATGCCAACGCAGATCCTGGTACTGCACCTCGCGGATCACATCCTGGACGTATCGCCGGTGGTTGGGCGAATCGCTTTGCAGTGCCTCCGTCAGGCTGGCCGGCACGTCGAAGGGCTTCACCCGGCTCATCGCCGCCAACAGACGCTCGTTGGCCGCCATCGCCTCCGGCAGGATCTCCTCAGTGTATCGCTCTACCAGGCGATCGTAGTCTAGCGAGATCCGCTCCACCTTCTCATCGCGCACGCTGGTCACCCGCACCGGTACAGGGCTGTCCGGCGACCAGACCTCCCACCGGTCGAAGTAACCGTTCCCACTGGTATCCAACATGCGGATCTCGAACAGCTCGCCCTGCCCGGCGAAGTTTCCGACCTGGATCCAGCCTTCTGTCGCCCCGCGTAAGTGGATGCGCCGGTCCACGCCGCTGTAGTACAACTCGCGCCGGTCTGTCGCGCTGCCTCGCCATTCGCGGCGGACGTTCCATTTCTGGCACGGCCCGCCGGTGTTCTCCATGAACCGCCGCTCCCAGATCCAGAACACGCCCTCCCACCGCCAGTCCTCGTCCTTCCACGGCCCGTGCCCGATCGCGATGGTGTCGTCGTAATGCTCATGCCAACTGAAACCCGTCTCGCGGGCCGGGAAGCGGCCGCCGATCGCCCGCAGCCGGTCGTGCGGGATCACACAGGTGGTCTGCGGCGGGCGTCGTCGCGGGTTGTAGTGGCGCATGCCCCGGAACTCGTACGGCTCGGCACCCACCAGGTTGAAGCCCATCTCGTAGTGCAGCGGCCGATCATCGCTGTTGCCGTTGTCCAAGTCGAACCCATAGCGGATGTTGACCACCCCCATGCACGCCATCTCCGGGCTCCACTCCATCGCGTACTGGTTGTTCGCGTAGTCCGGATGGGCGCTGGGGTCATAGTCGAGCGGCACGGCACTAACCCGCACGACCACCTCGCTCAGCCCGTCGCCGTCCATGTCATAGAACGCGAACGGGCACTCCGAGATCGGATACCAGGTGCCGGTGTGCGGGTTGAACTTGTTCATGTAGATCATGTTGTCGCCGTGCGGGTCGGCCTCGAAGAAGCTCGGGCCGCCGTATTCGTACCCCGTCAGGCTCCACATGTGCCCGTCGCCGTCGAGGTCCATGCCGAACCAGCAGTAGTTCAGCCGGCCGTTGGCGAAGTAGCGGATGTCCATTTCGTTGGGGAGGCTATCGCTGTCGTTGTCGATCCAGTCGACCACGCGATCGACCAGACCGTCGCCGTCGTAGTCCACGACGTAGCAGTCGGAATGCGGATCCCCGCCGGTCAGGGCACTGCCGTTCTCGTCGTCGTCGATGATCCAAACGATCGCGTCTGTCTGCTTGCCCGCCCGCGTGGTGACCCGCTCACGACGGACGAACATGCGGTCCTCGGCCGGCCCCTCAGCCGGGATGGCGAAACCCTCGCCGACCGCCAGAGCTTGGGCCTGTTCCCACCACGGCTTGTCGCCCAGGTCGAGCACACCGTCCGGCGTCAGCGCCGTCTCCCGTATCCACCACGGGCCGTCGGTTTCTTGGCCGGCCACCAGCTCGACCGGGGCTTCGCGCGACGTCGAGCACCCGCCCAGTAGCCCAAGCACGCAAAGGACCAGCAAGCAGCCTGCCACAAGACCGCGCTCCCCGTACATCGCTCGACATACTCGCATGGCTCACACCCTCATTGATGCCCCATCTGGTACTTCTATCCGCTCGTTATGTCCCCGCCCCGGTGACCCGCAGATGATCTTCCAGCAGTTGCAGGGCCGTTGGCGCATCCCCGCGGCCGATCAGCGCGAGCAGTTCCGCGTGTTGGTCGGCCCCTTCGCGTTGCCGGGCCATGGCCTCTGGCGAACGACCGAGCATGAAGCACTTGCCCTGTTCCACCAGCGTCGCGAACATCTCGCTCAGCCGCCGATTGCCCGCTAAGTCCACAATGGCTTGATGAAAGCGAACGTCGGCGGCCAAGTGGGCCGCGGGATCACCCGCCGTCAATGCCGCTTGGATCGCCGCGTACGCCTCTTGAAGTGTTTCCAGCCCGGGTCGGGGTTCCAGGTTGAGCAGCTTGCGCAGGGCACCCATCTCGATGAACTCGCGGATCTCATAGAGCTCACGCAGTTCCCGCTCATCGAACGGCCGAACGAACGCTCCGCGAAAGGGGATGGTCTGTACCCAGCGTTCGTTCTCCAGCCGCCGAAGGGCCTCGCGGATGGGCGAACTGCTCACCCCGAGCCGGCGCGACAGGCTCTCGATCTTGAGCTGCGTGCCCGCTCGCAGTTCGCCGCTGGCAATCAACTGCTTGATCGCCGCGTGGGCGTCGTCCACGAAGTTGGCTCGTCGAAGCGGGGCTAAGGACACTGGATCGCTCCCGGCACAGGCCATCCAACAATCGTGCATAATGTATAATCCGCCCCGCCCAACCTGTCAAGCCCACAGCCGCGACCGCAGTGTGACCGGCCGGGCAGGGCATCCGCTACCTATATAGCACCATGAGCGTGGATTGGCGTGGCTGTGTGTGGGAGCTTCCTTCGCACCAGCGCGGGCACTTGCGCATCGTGTCGAAGGAACACGGTAGCACGCGTCGTCCCGCACCGGCTTGTAGGTGCGGATAAGGGCATAGCGCATGGACTGCTCACGCGGCCGCCTCGAACTCCGCCAGTCATTCGTCGGGAATGGCCGGCGTTTCGCGTTCCAACTCGGCATATTCTTCATCGCGCAGCATTGCCGTCAACTCATCCTCGCTGGACCGCCCCGGCCGCGCCGCTGCCAAGGGGCAGGCTGGCCGGTGCTTCTGTCTCCGGCAATCATGCCTGGGCGGGTATCACTTCTTGTCGCCAAATGTCGCCATCTGGGGCACGTGGTCGCTCAATGCGAAGGAGTTGTCGTCGAGCGTATTCAGGCGGAACGCTCCTGCGAACAACGGCCGTGATGAGGTGATCTGGTTGGCGATCGGCCCGGCCGCCATGACGTAATCGATGCGGCGCTTCAAGGTGTCGGCTCGGATGGTCAATCCCTCGCCTTCACCGACCTTGACGAAGGTATCGATCCAGCCGGCGTCGATCCAGAGTTTGTACTCCTCGGTGTCCGGGGTGTGGTTGAGATCGCCCATGAGGAGCATGGATCGGCCGGCCTGGAGGTCGTCCTTCATCGCGGCCAACATCGCCTTGATTTCCCGCAGTCGGATGGCTGGGTCCGCGGTTGGATAGAGGTGAGCGGAATGGACGACGAGCGGCATGCCGCCGGGCAGCAGGATGACGCCACGGCCCCAATGTCGAGTGAACAGGTCCTTGGGACGCTCGTATCCGAGGGGCACATTCTCCGAATGGGTTATCTCGAAGCGACTGAGCAGTGTCCCCGGCCAGTGGCCGCCGCTTGGAAAGCGGACGTGATTCATGCCTAAATGCTCGGCGACTTCTTTGGCCACCGCTTCGCTGGGAGATTCGGAGAAGTTGATGATATCCGGCTCGTAGAGAGCCAGCTCCATCGCCAGTCGCTTGGGCAGTTGGCCTGCGGCGACGGCCTTTTTGGCGAGCGGTCGGTCATGTGGCCAACCCTTGCCGCCGTAGATGTTGTAGGCGATCACGGTCAATCGTGGCAGTGTCGTCTCATGGGCGGGTTGGGTACTCGCGAGTGCGGAAAGCCCGGTGGCGCCCAATCCGGCAGCACCGATCGCCATGCAGAACTCACGGCGCGAGATATCCCGCGAATGACCTGTGCTACTGTGTGCCGGTTTTGTGTTCACTGTTGTTGCCATGTGATCTGACGGCTCCTCTGCGGGTGTGGTTATTGTCATATTCGCCCTGCTGGACAGCATAACCTGCCGCGGCGTGGCTGCAAGCGTGGCATCATCACGATGGATGATGCCTGCCGGCGGGATTGACGCGCGTATCGCCGGCGCTCGAAGCTCGATAGAGGCATGCTATCGACAAGCCGACTCGGTTGTGGAGTCAGCTTGCTGGTATGAGTGGCTGGTATACGCGTGGCTGGCGCTCACCTGACATCGCAGGTGGGGTCGCCGGGCACGTCCGGGCCGCTGAGGCATCCCTGCAGGATACCGAAGTCATCGAGGTCTACATCGGTGTCGTTGTCGAAATTGAAGCCCTCGCAACCGCCGGCCCGTGGTACGTTGGCTCCGGACAGACATTCGACAAAGGCGGACAGATCCTCGGCGTCGACATCACCGTCCCCGTTGGCGTCGCCTGGAATAGGCAGCGGCATTTCGCACAACTGGGCGACATCGTCGATGTACAGAGTGAAGGGGCCGGCGGTGCCGTTGCAGGCGAAACCGACGTGTTCGATGGTTCCCTTATTGGTGGTGGAACTGAGCACGCCGTCGCCGGTGAAGGCTACCACCGGGTCGGTCAACGGATCGAAGATCATGGTTTGCCAGACACCCGGGCGGGCGTTCAGGATCTTGCCGCCTACGGGCGAGGTTCCGTCGGCCGCGGTTGCGCCAAGCCATTCGATGGTTCCTTCGATGCCGCCGTTTTCACCGATGGCGGCGTCAGTGTTGGTTTCTCGCAGGCCCAGGCACACCCGCAGCGAGCCATTGTCCAGCCGGAAGCACAGTCGGATCGGCTTGTCGAAGGCAACGGTCGGGTTGGGTACGTCTGTTGCGTTGTTGGTGCTCACGCGCGCCCAGCGCGGCGAAGTTGCATCGACAAACTGCCACTCGAGTTTCTGCGATTTGCTGCCCGTGGCGGCGGCGTCGCTGGTGACCTCGCTGATGCTGGGCGATTCGAGCAGATGGCTTGAGGTTGTTCCGGAAAAGCCAAGATGCCGGAACATGCCCATGCTTCCGTCGGCGATGTCCTCGAAACCGGCGATGAGTGTATCGGTGCAGGGCGGCGGGGCAACGACCAGGACCTGCCAGCTTTCATCATCGCTGCCGCCGGTATTGGTGGCCCGAATGGTGAAGTCGAACAGATTGCCCACATCCGCGAGAGTCGGTGTCCAACCGCTGACGAGCCCGGTGGAATCGACGGATACGCCGGTCGGGCTCTGGAGTACGGACCATGAGTCCGCTGAGCCTTGGGTGAGCGTCAACTGCTGTATGTACGGTTGCTCCGCGAGAAGTTCCACCGGCTCTGGAGAGACTTCGGCGATGGTCGGCGGGAGCTGCGGCTGGTCGCCGAGCACGATATCCTGCCGTGTGGTTTCGCCGGCGGTGATCCGTACGCCGTCAACCGTGGTTGTTGGCAAGCCGGTCTTGCTGCCGGTGACGTCGTAGAGGGTGCCACTGCTGGTTGCGGGCAAGAGGGTGAGGACATAGTATCCGTTTCCGTCGGTTTGGACTGTGCGCGAGCCGGCCTGTACGGTGGCGTCGTCAACCGGCAGTCCGGTAGCGCCGTCGGTCACTCGGCCGAAGAGCGTCCCCTCGGTGGCGGTGGTCGGGTTTCGCCAGGGCATGGTTGGCACTGGGGCGCTCTCGGTCCAGAGGTTGGCGGCGACGTAAGGGTACCAGTCCCAGTAGCTGCCCGTGTCATTGGTTGTGGCGTAGGAGTAGGTGCTGAGGCCGTCGGCTCCGGCGCTCTGGGCATACTGCATCTGGGTGATGCTGTCTTCCATGCTGTTGAGGTAGATGCCTGGACCGGTCACCATTTGTCGATTGTAGCGCCAGCCGATCGACGAATCGACCCAATTGCGGTACCACGTCGGGTACTGATACTCGCGGTAGTAGGTCATCGGGACGCCGGTGTCCAGGTAGCCCTGCTCCATCCAGAATCGCCAGTCCTGGTAGATGCCGTAGGCGCTGGAGGAGGTGAAGTCGCTGGGAGCGTTACCCCAGGTGATCAGAGCGGCGCTGTGCCGTAGTGGTTGTCGGGGATTGTTGGCCGTAGCTACCTCGACCTGTGCCCGACGGACGAGTTCGGTGATACCTCGCCGGCGGAAGTCTCGCCAGTCCGTGTCCGTGGTGGCCGGTGTGCCGACGTAACCGGTGATCTCCCTGAACCGGGCCAAGCCGGACTGCGTGTATGTGGTACTGGTGGGATACCCCGCACTGCTGTTGGTGTATCGGATGTAGTCCCAATGGATGCCGTTGACCGGGTAGTTGTCGGCGATCTCGCGGATGATGGAGATGAGGTACTGCTGTGCCTCGGGTGAGCCGGGGTCAAGCACGTAGTAGCCGTCCACGGTTGCCGGTCCGTTGCCCATGTCGGCCTCGGTGACCATCAGCCATTCAGGATGGTTGGCGACGATGGTGTTGCCGCTGGGTGGCCAGGTTGTGCTGACGCGGAAAGCCACGAGCCAGCAATGAACTTCCAGGTTGTTGGCTGCCGCTTGCTGGCAGAGATAAGCCAGAGGATCGAATTCCGACGCGGTGTCGCTGGCTTTGGGCACGATGCTGGAAGTCCAGTATGCTCCGTGTCCGCCGCCCACGTTGTCCTGGTAAGCAAGAACTTCAGCGATGATGGCGTTGTAGCGCCCTTCAAGTGCTCGGGCGATCATCGCGTCGGTTTGGGCCGCAGTCTTGTAGCCTTCGTGAAAGGCGTCGGCCCAGAAAGCTCGAAACTCAGGCGCGACGGGTTGCGGTTCCTGGAAGACGGCCGTGACTGTTTTGGTTGAGTCCATGGTGACCGTGGTGTTGGCCAGCAAGGGATTGGCCACCGCAGAGCCGGCGGAAACGGTCCATTGTTTGAAGACGTATCCTTCCGCGGGGGTGGCGGAGATGTCCACGACTTCATTCGGATCGGCAGGATATGGGCCGCCTGCCGCGGGAGTTGTGGTTCCGCTCCCGGGGGGGCTCACTGCCATGGTCAGCTCAAAGGGATCCTGCTTGTAGAAGCGAACGGCGTCCGCGATGATGGTCTTATTCCGTTGAGCTTGGTCGGTCAAGGTCACGTACCCGGTGGTGCCTGCCGCGAAGTCGTAACTACCGAGTAGAACCCAGGTCGAGCCGTTGCTTTGCTGATTGACGGTGACGACGGAAGAGCCGCCGCTGTGGTAGACCGTGTACTGGGCGTTGTTGGGCCGTCCCGAGCCGGTGGAGCGGTACCAGACGGCAACCTCGTATTGCCCCGCCGTTGGCAGGCTGGGTCTCCATTCGACAAGGTTGTAGGGGCTGGATGTTCGGGTCGTTTTATAGTGGTAGTCGTCACCATATTGGCCATCCATGCTGGTGACACTCCATGCGCTGTTGTAGTCGGTGAATCCCGCGTCGGAGTTGTCCACGATAACGATCGTGTCCGACCATGCCGGAGATGCCGCGAACAAAACCAAACTGACGCACGCGGCGACCAGGTAACTCGGGCGCAGACAAGCCTGGGCAAGATTCATTGTTGGGCTCCTAAGAAAGGACTCCGCAGGCAGGGAGCCAGCGCTGACGCTATTCAACATGGCTCCATGCCCTCCTCTGATTTATATAATACCCGCAACCCATCCCCACAGCAACGACGAAGTACTTGTTTTCGTGACTGAAGCCGGGGGGGAAACGGAGGCGGGCATAACGCCACTTCACCGGGGAAGTCGGGCCGCGTGGGCCGGTAATCTTGCAAACCAAGGCTGAATAGCGGACGATTGCCGGGTGACTCAGGAGGTCTTCTTGCACGGCACGGCAGATTCGAGGAGAACAGCTTCATCATGGGTACCAAAACGTTAGTGTCACTTGCTGCGTGTGTGGTCGTGGTCATGGCGTTTGTCGGAGTGCGGCAGGCCCAGCCCGAAGGGGCCATGTCGCCGGAGAAACCGGAGCCGCCCACCGAGGCTGCGCCGGTGTTGTCGCCTGCGGGCGTGTCTGCTGACCAGCGGCCCGTGGACAATAGCTCTTGCTTGCTGTGTCATCCTTCGCTTGCCGAGGAGATGATTACCACGTCTCATGCCAAGGGGGGGACGCTGTGTGTCGACTGTCATGGCCTGTCCACGGCGCACGCGGCCGGTGAAGGACTGGTGGATAAGGCGGATTTGCTGTTCGGCCGTGGCGAGATCGTACCGCTCTGCCAGAAATGCCATGAAGCGCCCCATCAGTATCCAGATCGGGTGGACGCCTTTATTGCCGAGTGGCAAGGACGGATTCGGCCCAACGGTCGGAAGGTTTCCAAGGACAGCGTCTGCACCGATTGCCATGGAGCACATCATGAGCGCGATCGGCAGGCTTCGGCGGAGTGGATTCCCCTGTTCAACGGTAAGGATCTGACCGGCTGGCAGGCCGAGGGCAACGCCGTGTGGAAGGTGGAGAAGGGCATGTTAATAGGCACCCAGGGCCCCAATGATGCCCACGGGGAGCTTCTGACCACGGATACGTATCGGGATTTCCACCTCAAAGTGACCTACCGCGTCGCATGGCCGGCCAATACGGGCATCTGGTTTCGGTATCAGTCGGGCGGCCAGGCCTATCAGGCGGACATTCTCGAATACCGCAACCCGGTTGCGTATTCCGGGACAATCTACTGCCCGGGCAAGATGTTCCTGGCGATCAACGATGATCCGGATTTGGTGAATCACGAAGGGTGGAACACGATGGACATCCGGGCGGAAGGGCCTCGTTTGCGGGTCTGGCTCAACGGTTTTCAGGTGGCTGACGTCAAGGACGACACCACCGACCACGGGCGAATCGGCTTCCAGGTGCATGCTGGCAAGGAGTTTGAGGCGATGAAGATAACGGTTCGTCAAGTGCTGCTCCAGCCGCTGTGTGGGGCGGGCCGTTGAGGAACGTCCAGCCGCTGTTCTCTGCAGGGAGCGGTTATGGAAGGGAAGCGACTTCTCCTCGAATCGTTGCGGAACCGGCCTACGCCCCGGCCGGCGTGGGTACCGTTCGTTGGCGTGCATGGGGCCAAGCTGATCGGTGTGACGGCGGATGCGTATCTGCATTCGAGCGAGTTGCTCGTTCGGGGGCTGGATCGGGCCTGCGAGTTGTATTGCCCGGACGGTTTGCCCATCGTTTTTGATCTCCAGCTTGAGGCCGAGGTGCTTGGTTGCCAGATGCATTGGGCCGAGGAGACGCCGCCCTCGGTCAGCTCGCATCCGTTGATGGACCGTGAGTTGGCCGACCTGCCGCCGTTCGACACCGGCCGGGGACGCTACCCGATTATCCGCGAGGCCCTGGCGAGTATGAAGAAGAGCCGGGGTGACCAGATTGCGTTGTATGGTCTGATCACCGGACCGTTTACCTTGGCATTGCACCTGATGGGCACCAACCTGTTTCTGGAGATGTTCACCGGGCCGGACAAGGTGAAGACGGTGTTATCGTATTGTGGCGAGGTGGCGCGTCGGGCAGCGGATTTCTACCTGGACCATGGTGCGGACGTGATTGCCGTCGTGGACCCGATGACCAGCCAGATTTCGTCGGCTCACTTTGAGGAATTCGTCGGGCCGTATGTGGACCCGGTATTCGCGCATATCCGGGAGCGGGGTGCGTGCTCGTCGCTGTTTGTATGTGGCAACGCGACGCGTAATCTCGAACACATGTGCCGTACGGCGTGTGATAACGTCTCGGTGGATGAAAACATCTCGCTTGAACTGCTTCGAGATCTGGCTCGAACTCACGGCAAGTCGTTCGGCGGGAATCTCAAGCTGACGACTGTGTTGCTGTTGGGCAGTGAGATGGATGCGAAGCGGGATGCTCTGCAGTGCATGGAAGTGGGTGGGGCGACCGGTTTCGTGTTGGCCCCGGGCTGCGATCTGCCGTTCCACACTCCCGAGCGGAACATCGAGGCCGTTGCTCTCATGGTGCACGACGATTACCAGCGGGAGGTTGCCAAGGCGGCGTTGCCAGCTTGTGCGGAACAGGCGTACGAGGACGTCGAGTTGCCCGACTATGGGGAGGCGGGCAAGGTATTCGTCGATGTGGTGACGTTGGACTCCGCCTCGTGTGCCCCATGCCAGTACATGGTGGACGCGGTCTACAACGCGACGCAGAAGCTGGGCGACAAGGTGGTCATCCGCGAGCACAAGATCACTACGCGAAGCGGTTTGGGACACATGGCCAAGCTGGGCGTGGGGCATATTCCGACGATTTGCATTGACGGCGAGGTCACCTTTCCTTCGATCATTCCGGACGTGGCGACGTTGGCGCGGAGAATCGAGGAGGGGATCGAGGCGAAGCGGAAGCCATGATTCCTGTGGTGCTGGTCACGGGTTTTCTGGGCAGCGGCAAGACGACGTTTCTTCGCCGGATCATTGCTACCCATCGCGATCGTCGCTTGGCGTATCTGGTCAACGAGTTCGCTCCCGTAGATGTGGACGGCCGACTTCTGGCCGCGGAGAGCGGGCGAGTCGTGTCGTTGCCGGGTGGGAGCATCTTCTGCCAGTGCCTCGTAGGATCATTCATCGAGCAACTGCGTGGGATTGTTGAGCGATTCCACCGGCCGTCGGAGCCGTTGGAGGGGTTGGTGGTTGAAGCAAGCGGCATCGCCGATCCAGGGGTTGCCGGGCGGATGCTGCGAGAGACCCGGCTCGACCAAGTCTACCGGTTGAGTCGGGTGATCAGCGTGGTTGATCCCGGCAGCTTCTCCAAGCTGCTGCATACGCTTCCCAACATCACCGCTCAGATTGAAGCCAGCGACTTGGCGATCATCAACAAGGTGGACCTGTTTGGCGAGGCGGATCTTGGTGAGGTCGAGCGACAACTTGCGGCAATCAAGCCGGGCCTGTCGGTCGTGCGGGCGTCCTATTGCCGTGTGGATGTCGATCTTCTGGGTTTCGAACACGTCACTGGGCCTTCGGGCGAATACGCTGTACGTGCTGATCCGCTCTTCGCGGTGATGTGCCTGACGATGGATGGGCGTGTGAACATAGATGCGTTGGTGGAGACCATCCGGTCGGCCGGCGAGGCCATCTACCGGGCCAAGGGCCGTGTGCCGACGGATGAAGGCATGATGTGCCTCGATTGTTCAGCCTCCGGGATCGTCACCGGCCCGGCGTCGGACGGCGGTTCGACCGGGCAACTGGTCTTGGTCTGCAATCCCGCGGCACAAGCCGAGGTTGGCGGCTTGCTCGCACGGTGGGGCAGCGTGCGAACCATGACGAGGAGCGCGCCGCCATCCGTGGTTCAGCTTGGTTTGCCCAAGACTCCGGCCTGAGCTTCGCGGTAGTTGTCCCGTCGTTGGTCAGGTATCATCTTCGCCGGGCTGCCTATTCGAGCCGGCCGCGTGGTGGTACCGGTCTTTGCATCCCCCCCTTGAAGGAGCGGAGGCGATGATTGATCTGCGCAGTGACACCGTGACTCGCCCGACTTCTGCCATGCGGCAGGCGATGGCCGCGGCCGAGGTTGGCGATGACGTGCTCGGGGATGACCCGACGGTCGTGGCACTCGAGCGTCGTACGGCTGAGCTGCTGGGCAAGGAGGCGGCCTGCTACATGCCCTCCGGGACGATGACCAATCAGGTGGCCCTGCGGGTGCATACCGAGCCGGGCGACGAAGTTCTGATGGAGGCTTTTGCTCATGTGTATCTGTTCGAGGCGGGTGGTCCCGCGGCTCTCTCGGGCGTGATGTGCAGGTTGATACCGGGCCAGCGGGGGCTGTTCACCGCAGCGGACGTGCGGGCGGCTCTTCGGCCGAGCAACGTGCACTATCCACCGACCAAGCTGGTGTGTGTGGAGAATACGCACAATGTGGGCGGAGGCAGTATCTGGCCGCTGGAGACGGTGGCGGAGGTGGAGGCTGCGGCTCGTGAGGCTGGCTTGCGGATGCACCTGGATGGTGCGCGGCTCTGGAACGCGGCGGCAGCGACGGGTATTCCGGAACGTGCGTACGCGAGCCATTTCGACTCGGTCAGCGTGTGCTTCTCGAAAGGCCTGGGGGCGCCGGTAGGATCCGCTCTGGCGGGTACGCGGGCGTTTATCGAGCGGGCGCGACGGTTTCGCAAGCAGTTCGGGGGTGGGATGCGTCAGGCGGGAGTGATTGCGGCGGGGGCCTTGTATGCTCTGGAGCATCATCGTTCGCGTCTGGTGGAGGACCATGCGAACGCCAAGCTTCTGGCCGAGGGCATCGCGGCGATGCCGGGCGTGAGCATCGACGCGGCGACAGTCCAGACGAATATCGTTTTCTTCGAGGTGACCGCCATGCCGGCGGCGGAGCTGGCCAACCGATTGAGCAGGGCGGGTGTGCTGATGCTCGCACGCGGCACGCGGATTCGGGCGCTGACCCACCTGGACGTGTCGCGCGATCAGATCGCCGAGACCTTGGCTATCATGGGCAAGACGCTGGGAAGCCGTGAGGCGACCGTTTGACGAATCGCGATATGCCTTGATCAAAGCGATGATGCGATTCAGCTTCGCACGATTTCGAAGAGATCGTTGCCGGATGCCGTCTCTGCGCAGACATAACGGAAGCCACATCGGACGAGCACTTGGTGTGATGCCACATTCTGCGGTGTCGTGTGTGCAATGATCTTTCGCGTGTGTTCGTCGGCAAAGGCGTACGCGACGAGTGCCTTGGTCATTTCGGTCGCGTAACCCCGTCTTCGTTGCGAAGGCACGATGGAGAAGCCGATCTCGACCTTCTGCTGTTCGCCGGGAGGGCCAAGGAAGCCGCCCGCCCCAATCAGCAGAGGGGGCCGACCGCGTTCTTCATGCCGGACTGCGTACCAAGTGTACCATCCGACGGCGGCTTCGCCTCCTTCTTGCAGACGATCCCGAAAGTACTCTTGCGCCCCGAGGTCGTACTCGCCCGGCGGCCAGCCGGGCTCCACTTGCGCTTCCAACAGGCAGGCCAGGAGTTCTGGAGATTCGATTTCGGCGTTGATGTGGTGATACGTTGCCGCCGTGAGTTCGAGGCGATCGGTTCTCAGGTGATGAAGTCTCGATTCGTTCACTGGACCGTGTCCTCTGGCCAGGTTGACGATACGCCGGCCGGCCGGCTGGCAACATACCCGCGTGCGATGGTCGATGCGGATCAACACAAGGCACGCGGCTCCGCTCGGCTCTTGCGAAGCCGTTGCTCCCAGACTGTGCTCTGGACGAGGGATTGTCACACATATTCATGGCGGGTTCAAATGCGTCACGGCCCGGCGGGGTGGACTGGGCCGGTGCCCGAACCGGGTGAGTGCCGGCCGCGCCGGGGAGGTGGTGAGGGACGAACAGCAAGAGGTCTCCTTGGCCATGGCAACGCACCCCGGCGATTCTGTCACGTGCCTCTTCGTGTCGTCACGGAGCGGGATTGCGGTTGTCCAGGTGGGCGTCGAGGAAAGGCAGCACCCGGCGGCCGTACTCGTCGGGCACGGTGGTGATGATGTTGCTGTGCGGGCCGGGCCCGAACCAGATCTCCCGTGGGCCTGAGGCGGCGTCGTATAGCCGTTGGGCGTGCGCGGCCGGCATGCCGATGTCCTCGTTCCCGTGAATCACGAACACGGGCCGGTCGCTCAGCGACGTGACGGCCCGCTCGGCCGAGGCGGCGAAGAAGTTGGTCCGCGTCACGGCGGACATGAGGCCGAGCATGAAACGGGCGGCCGCGGGGCCGAGCACCGGCACCTTTCCGGCGTGGTGCAGAGCCAGCGCTTCAGGTGAGACAAACGGGCTGTCCAGGATCACGGCGTCGATGCGCGGCTCCTCGGCGGCGGCCAGGGCCAGAGCCATCGCCCCCTGCGAGGAGCCCAGCCCGACGATCCGACGGGCGTGCTCGGGCCGCTCACGCTTCAGCCAATCCACCACCGCCAGCACGTCCCGTCGCTCTCGGATGCCGTACGTGGTTTGCCGACCGGTGCTGCTGCCGTGAGCCCGGAAGTCGAAGAACACCACGTTGTAGCGTTGCCCCAGAAACGGCGCGAGAAACCAGACAAAGTTGCCCTTGTTGGCCCCGGCTCCGTGGCAGATGAGCAGCGTCCGGTCGGCGTTTTCTTGCGGAATCAGCCAGCCGTCGAGTTCGTGGCCGTCGGGGGTGGCAATCCGCAAGTGCTCAAAAGGCTTGGCGAAGATGCTCCGCGGATCCCGGCCGTCCGCGATCTTGCAGCGATGCGTCAACACCGTCGCGAGGAACAGTGGGGCGAAGATCACGGCGGTGCAGGCCGCGCGAGCGGGGCGGATGAGAAGGATCCGTCGGGGCACCGTTCGCCCGTGGGATCGTCTCCATCTCGCCCAGCGCAGCCATCGCTCACCGCAGCGCCCGACCGTCCGTGCCCACAATGTCCACCCCAGCCGCCAGCCGATGGTGAACCACAACACGACGCCCACTTCCACCGGCATGACCCGTCCCTGGGCCAAGTGAGCAACGAACCGCAGGGCTCCCCAGATCAGCAGGCTCATGACCACCAGGTAGATCGCCAGAGAGCGATATCGGATGCGGCGATAAGCGGGGAATCGCCATAGCAGCATGCTCGCCAGCAGCGGCGGGCAAAGCAAAAACAGCAGCCAGCCCCATCCGTGTGACATGCTGACCGTCGCTTTCGTTGTCAGGAGCCGCTGTGGTATCGTTCGGCAAACAGCTCGG
This sequence comes from Phycisphaerae bacterium, assembly GCA_012729395.1. GTDB lineage: Bacteria > Planctomycetota > Phycisphaerae > UBA1845 > PWPN01 > JAAYDF01. The sequence goes on along the minus strand of JAAYDF010000157.1, from coordinate 40,970 downwards.
CCCACTGCTTCTGCAGCGTCAGAGCCTGTTGGGGGTCGTGGGCGCAGGCCTCGGCATGCTCCAGGGCTTCATCGAGCGTGAAAGGCGGCCGGAGCAGTTCCGCCAATCGGGGTGAATCGCCGCCCTGGGCACGTGCCCGCTGCCACGCCTGCTGCAAGGCGACGTGGTTGGCGCCGCATGCCGCGTCGACCAGGAGCGGCAGGAGGATGGTGTACGCTCGCTCCAGCCGGTCGTCGATACGGAAATCGCGTTGCTCGGTGAAGGGATTGCCGCGGACCACAAGTTGGTCTTTGTACTGCTGGTAAATCTCCGGCCGGATGGGATAGCGGTAGAGCGGCTGTCCGGGCGGCCCGCCGGGTACGTCGGACGGCAGCGCCCAAAGGCTCTGGCCCTGCGGTGACAGCAGGAACTCTACGAACTGGGTGGCGGACTCCAACGCCGATGTGCCGACCAATACGGTCACTGGATCCGGGGTGATGGCGGTGGCGGCAGGGGGGTTGATGTAGTCCATACGGTCGGGTGACTCGGCGATGGTCGTCCGGGCGACGAATTCGGGTTCGAGTCCGGCCATCGCCACGCCCGAGGACACGATCGGCGAGATCAGCGAACTGGACGGGAGCAGTCCGTTGGCGTTGGCCAGCAACCCGGTCACGATGCCCCAGCCTTCCTCCCAGCCGTGTTTTAGCATAATCAGTACGAGGCACTGCGTGGTGCTTCCCGAGAGCACCGGATCGGCGGCTGCTACCCAGCCCGCATAGGCTGGGTTGGCCAGATCAGCCCAGGTGGTGGGCTCCGGGATACCCCGTGCCTGGCATGCCGACCGGTTGAATACGATCCCAAACCCGCCCAGCGCGGTGCCGTGCCATGAGCCGTCCGGGGCATAGAGCGGCTGACCGTTCAGCTCAGCAGGGATACCTTCAAGTGCCTTCGCCGACAGTTTGACGGGCAAGGCGAAGCCGCGAGCCGTCACATCCCGATGCACCGCGATACCACCGCCCCAGAACACGTCAATGCCGATTCGCCGCTGGGATGATTCCGGGTACTGAGCGTAGCGATCGTAGACGTGCCGCTGGCAGTCCAGCGTACCCTTGTGGATCCATCGGATGGTGATGGCTCCGGGTAGTTTGTTGTCTTCCTGCCAGCGGCGGAAGCCGTCAGCGAAGGCCTCGCGGATCATCGCACCGTGCGGGGTGATGATCACAAGCTCGGAGATATCGAGCGACGGCGGGGGGGAGGGCTCCGGTCGATCGCAGGAGACAGGGATGAGTAAACCGGCAACGAGCAGAATACCAAGTCCACAAGAGCGATTCGCACACATGGGGTCTACCTCGCGCTGGGGCGGTCGAGTGACAATGGCCTCTTCGCGGCACGCCGACGCGTACCACGGCAAGGGGCATTATAACGGAGACCAGAGACAGGAGACAGGACAAGGGTACTCAAAGCCGGGAGGACGGCATTTCGCCGCCCTCCGCACTTTGGGGGCCGTCCCGTCGGGTCCGTGATCCTCGTGCGAGAAGTCAGAGCGCGCTGCTCATGCCCGCGGCCGTTTGCCGCTGCGACCGCCGCGCCGACCGGTGCTGTCCTCGGGCGGCCGGATGGGCACCCGGATCGTGGTGATCTGCTTGGGTTGCAGGGTGACGCTTAGCCGTCCCCGAGTGCACTCGAGTGGGTCGCCAGCGTTGCCCTCCAGGTCTGTGAGGCAGGCCTCGTCGCCGGCGCATGGCAACTCAATGGGTACCTCGATCGACTTGGTCTGCGGGTTAAACATGCGGATGGTCACGGCCTCCTCGCCGTCCAGCCTCTGCACTGCGGTGACAACCACTTCCGCAGAGCCGATGTTGAGGAAGCTGTGTACCGGCGACAGCTCGAAGCTCCTTGGGTCTCCGGCAGGCTGCTCCTGACGCATCCACGGCTCGATTTGAACAAGGCGAACACCGGCGGCCAGATACTGGCCCATGCGGCACAGGGCGGCCACGTCAGGCTTGCCCGCCAGCGGCACAATCTGGTAGCGGAACTCGTGCGTGCCCTGGATTTCCCCGCCTTCCTGCCCACTGGTGCCTACGGCCTTGATGAACGATCGCAGCAGTGTCAGGGCGATCGGACGCTCGGGCACATCGCGAATCGCCGTTTCCAGCAGCCCGCCACCGGCCACAAGAGCCACGCCGCGTGTATGGTCGTGGACCGCTGTCCAGGTTCGTTGCGGTCGAGTCTCGACCTCCAGCTCTTTGTATTGGGCGTTGTCCGCTCGCAGGGCGATCGGTCGCTCGACCACATCGAACACCGAGTCGCTCAGGTAGGTGGTCGCCTCCGCTCCGCTGGGCAGGAGCACCCGCAGTCGGTGGTCGCGGATCGTGTTCTCTACGACGGTTCGCACTTCGACCGCCGTGTGGCCTTGACGCAGGGTCACGTAGTGCGTCACCACCAACGGGGCCAACCGTTCGCTGCGGCGGAATGCGTCGAACAGGAATCGCTCGGGTACCTGCATGGTCACGCGGATCATCAGCGTAGCCTTGGCGATACCGTCGGCGACCAAGGCGACCTCGGCCGGCGAGGCGATCGACGTGAAAACCTGATCTTGCACGGCGACTCCGTGATACCAGCCGTCGCCAATGTCCGCGCAGTCTTCCAGCGTCAGCAGGCGGTCGAAGACCTGCCCGCTACGCTTGTCAGTTACCTTCAGCGTGCCGTTCCCATTGACCGACACTTCGAGGTGCTCATTGGCGATGGCGTGGTCATTGACCGCCATAGACCCCAAATACCGCGTGGGTTCCTTGACCGGCCGGCACATGACGCGGGCAAAGCCGTAGGCAGGCACACGCACCGCCACGCTGACATCCACTTCATGTCGCACGTCAGGGGCGGGGAACTTGCGGAATCGTCGCCTCAGCCCCGATTGCTGCCGCCGATGCCCGACGTACTGGTAGGGCAGCTCGCCGCCGTCGGCGTCGAACAGGCGGAAGCCGATCTTCGGCTCGAAGCCGAAGAACTCGTGATAAACCGTCTCCAGCTTGCTGGGGAACCGCAGGGTCAGATCCACGGGCCCGTCGATTGGGTCGGCCGATGGATTGAACACCACGAGGGCCATGTCCGGTTCGTTCATTTCGGGCAGGGGGACGCGTTCGGCCATGTGGCGCAGGGCGTCCCGGGTGATGTGGGATGAGATGCCGATGGCCTGATCGGACCTGTATTCCATGTCCTTGTGCACCTGGTCGATGCTGCACGTGCAGATCGAGTCGTGCGGTTGGTTCTGCAGGAGGTAGCGCCAAGCCAGCTCGAGATAGGTGGTCGGGTATTCCCTGCCTGCCAAGCCGGCGAACGTGCTGAACGGCTCGGCCCACAGGCACAGCTCGGTCTCGCAACGAGCATTGGCCAGCTTGATCGGTATGCGACTGCTGAGCACGCCGGGGATCAGCCAGGTCTCCTCCCCTTGCATGCCTGGATCGCGCAGCTCGCCCTGGACCACCCGGGTGATGGCGTCTCGCTGCTCGCGCAGATCCTCGACGAAACCTTCCAGATGCGAGTGTACGAGCTCGACGTCGTTGAATGCTTTGTTGCCCTCATCGAGAAGCCGGGTGGCCAAAGGATCGATCTCGATGTGATCGCCGCCGTCGAACAGCAGGAACGCCGGCGTCGGGCATCGCTGCGTCTCGTGGTCGACCACCCATCGCAAGCCTTCGAGGCCTTCCTCCAAAGTCACCGTGCGGTCGGCTTCCCGGGCCTTGCGAACCGCGAAGTCGTAGGTGCAGTATCCGCCATACCCGGAGAAGCGGTATGTCAGCACCTCCGATCCGTCGGCGGCTTGCCACCGGAACAACGCCCCATGCGTGGGGTCGTTCCCTCCTCGCCACACAAAAGCGTTGTCGATCCGGAACCCGCGCAGGATTTGCGGCAACTGCGAGTTGTGCCCGAAAAGATCGCACACGAAGCCGACGCGCGAGGGCTGGCCGTACCGGGAGGCGACCTTGATTCCGAACTGCAGGTTGCGGATCAGCGATTCACCGCAGACCAGGAACTCATCCGGCAGGACATACCACGGTCCGATGCGCAGTTGGCCGTTGCGGGCCAAGGCCCGAACCTCGTCGGCTCGCTCCGGCCGGACTTCCAGGTAGTCCTCGATGATGATGCTCTGTCCGTCGGTTTGGAAGTAGCGGAACTTGGGATCCTGCCGCATGGTGTCCAACAGCTCATCGAGGAGGCGGACCAGGCGAAAGCGAAAGTCCTGAAACGACTCATACCATTCGCGGTCCCAATGTGTGCTGACTACGTAGTGTCCGACGCGTTTCGTATTCGCCACTGCGATGGTCTCCTCAGAGTGCAAGCGTGCCAACCCGGAAAAAGGGTGTCAGGATGATTTTCTCGGGGGCAAGATCAAGGTTTCTATCCTTTCACCTTGTCCCTGAGAAAATCATCCTGACACCTTTTTGCCGGGCTTCCACTGCCAGTCGGCGGCGTAGGCGCGGTATTGGGCGTCGACGCCGCCCTCACGCGCGGCCCCGCGGTGAATCCAGACCCGGTAGCGTAACCGCAGAGGGGTATCCTTTCCAACGTCGAGCATGTCCAGTCCGGGATAGCAGACACACAGAACACCGTAGTAACGGGTGAGCCATTCCGGAGGAACGTCGGGATGGCTGGGGTGAACGAGTAGCGCTGCGCCGCTTCGCTTTTGACCCGGTTGCCCGTCTGCCTGAGGGAATAGCCCGGTCCAACTGGCCCAGTTCGCACGGTGGCGGATCAAATCCTTGGGATGAAACTCGCCGTCCACCTCAATGCGCGGCTCCTTGCCGGGGCCATAGCGCACCGTCATCCCGCCGTAGCCCTTGCCGATCGCCGTCTGCCCACCGATGCGCAGCCCGTTCTGCAGGGCTCGGATGCTGAGGTCCACGTCCACGGCTCGCCCGATGGGCGTTGTAGGGAAGACCCGGCAGGTGATGTGCTGCTCAAGGATTCGCTCGTCGCTCGAGTCTGCTTGCGGACGATGCACCATGAACTGGCGGGCCTGAAAGGCCGCGAATACCGGTCCTGTGCCCGTCTCCAGCCCCGCAGGTTCGCAGCGTAGCCGGTCCGGAATCCACCAACTCCCGATCGACTCCTCGTTCCGCTCGTACCGCACCCAAGACCAGAAGACCCCGCGGTGGTGCCGGTGGTCGGCCGGCGCATTGTCGGTAATCATCTCGCCGTCCAACCCGATCAGCGGATGGATGAAGTCGGACACCGCGTATGGCTGGTTTGGGTCGGGTTGGCCGTACCAGTACGAGAGGATCGGTTTGCCGTCCGGGGTGGCGACGTGCACCTGCGGATCGGCGACTTTGACGGCATAAGCCGGCTGCGAGTTCTGGTCTGCCGGCTGGAGGCGGAGGGCGATCTTCTTGCCGAGGTCCTCCTGTCTGGCGGTCCACAGAAACCATGCCTGGGTGGGGGTATCTCGCCCAATGTCGGGTTGGGCGGCGACGGTTGTCGTTTCGCCTGCTCCCTCGACACGGAGCTCCACGGTCAGGACCGCGGGCCATGTCCGGTCGTTCGGGAGCGGGATGGCGACCGGGGCGGTTGTGCCTACCGGGAAGGTCGCTGGCACTACCCCGTGCAGTGTGACGGGTTCAACCGCCACTGCCGACAGGGAGTGTGAACCCATTGAGAGGCAGATACTCAGGATCACCGCGGAACACGATATCGCTGTCCTGCTGCGGGCGTCGTCCCTGGTGGCCGTGGGACGGCGATCAAGGGTCACGCGCCGGCCGCCACGGCTCGGCTGAGTTCGCCGAAGTCGGGGGGCGATCGCTACCAGGGAACGCCATCCATCGCTGTGCTGATAGACTGGGGGTTTCTGTCTCGGACCGACGCTGACGGTGTCACGGACCGCTGCGGTCATGAGTCGGCTTCTCCTTGCGTGGCGGTTTTCGCCCGATCACGCTCGATGAGGCGAGCCACCAGCAGACCGATTTCGAGCAGGCCGATCATTGGAATCAGCAACATGAGCATGCTGCCCACGTCCGGCGGGGTAACGCACGCGGCTACTACCGCCATGCCGAACCAGATGTGCCGCCGCAGACTGGCCATCTGGTCCGCAGTGGCGATGCCGAGAGTGGCCACGAAGGCGACGACCACGGGGACCTGGAACCCGATCCCAAACGCCGCCGACAATTGCAGAATGAAGATCACGTACTCCGATATCCGCATCATCGGCTCGACGCGGTTTTGCTGCTTCACATCCTTGAGATGAGCTACGGTGTAATGCGCGCCCTCGATGCGGACACGGACTTCCTTCGTCGTGAGGTTGACCCAAGGCACGCCGGGCGGCGCAGTGGGCGGATCATCCTCAAACATCGGCATGGGTTGCGTCGTGGGCCAGTGGTCGTACGTCTCGGTGACCTTGAGCGGCGTCGGCCCGCCTAGCAGCCATTCGGGAACGAGGCCGTAGTTGGGTAGTTCGCTCTGGTAGGCCACCAGGAATTTCAGTAGTAGTGGGCTGACAATCAACAGCAGAAAAGCCGCCCCGGTGAAAAACAGGATGATCGACGCTGGGGCGAACCGTCGTACCCACTGCCGTTCTCGCTTGTAGAGACCCGCGGCGATGAAGCCCCAGATCTGCACCAGGCTGTAGGGCGCCGTCAGGATGAACCCGACGATGAAGCTGACCTTCAGCGAGGTGATGAAGTTCTCGGCTGGGTTGGTGGCCACCATCCTCACTTCGCAGCCTTCTGCTCGGAGCACGGCGAACATCGGCGAGGTAAGAAAGCCAACGACCTGTTCGCTGAAAACGTAGCAGACTACCGCCCCGATGAACAAAGCGAGCAGAGCGCGGATCAATCGCGAGCGCAGCTCTTCCAGGTGCTCGCCGAGCGTCATGCGCACATCGTCGGGCTGAAGGTCATCATGATGGGACTGGAAGAACCTTGCCATACCGAACTACTTCCCTGGTTATCTCGTCCTTGCGAAGCCGGCGGCCACACGCGACAGCCGTGTGCGCTCCCGTTCACCGTGCCGTCCAATCGCGCGCACTCGCTCGTGTACCGCTGCTCTGCGAGCAGTGCGAGTGTGCGAAGCGTCGTCTGGTCCGTCGCTGACGCTCCGCAGAACCCGGCGCTCGCGCTTCGGGCTCGTTGGCGCTCGCGCTTTGGGCTCGTTGGGGAGCACCGCGCGCAGCTTACCGCGTGCAAGTTCCCGTGTGGCACCGCCCTGTGAGCGGTGCGGGGAGCGTGTGCGTTTTCGACTCCCTCCCGCTCGCTTGCGCTCGGGGCTCGTTGGCTCCCGCACTGCTCTCTGAGCAGTGCGGAGCGTGCAAGCTCTCGTTCCCCAATCGCCTTGCCATGTTCCCAAACTCCGGGCCGACCTCTTCTCGTCCGGGCTCAACTGCCGGAAGCGAGTGCGTCGGCACCCAAGGCGCGGCGCGATTCTAGAATGCCCCTGATGGGGGGTCAAATCGAGGAACGGTCCGCGGTGATTACGACCGGTTGGCGATGGCCATAGCCAGGGGGTTGACCACCATGGGGATAACGCGCTGCGTGGCGAGTTCCGCCGCCGCGTCGTTCAGACTGCAGAAGGCTTGCGGCAGGATCGCCTCTTCCCCAAACCCCCAGTACTGACGCAGCGTCAGGTAGACCGACAAAACCTGAGGATCGTACTCGCCGGTTCGCACCTCAAATGTGCTGGTGCGGCTCTTGATGTCCAGGTAGGCCTGCATGTTGCAGTCGGGTGTCAGGGCGATGCCGATGTAGGGTTGGCAGTCGATAATCGACGCCTGCTGGTCGCCGCTGAATACCGAAGCGAGGGGGTGATCCGCGAGCAGAGTCTCCGCGACGAGCTGATCGTGGTTGCCGCGGTACTCGAAGTCGAACCCGTAGACGACCTCCAGGTGGTCGACATCCAGGTCGCTGAGTGAAAGGAAATACGGCGCATACTCGAATAGCGTGCTGCCGAACTGGCGCCACGCGCTGGCCGCCGGCGGGTTGAAGTGACCCAGCCGCAGCGACGTGGGCTCGAGTCGAATCCATCGCCGCGGGCCGTCCTCGCGAGGGTCGGCCTCCAACTCCTCGAGCACGAAGGAGCCATCGCTCCGTCGGCGGAGCCGCCTCAGCGTCGGATGCTCACGGCGGATGCGGTCGAAGAAATGCAGAACCGTTTCGCGTTCGAGGGTCAGATTCAGCTTCAGACTCAACCGGCTGCTGACGCAGAAATCGTCACACTGCGCGCCGAGGCCTGACTTCATAGTCGCCTCCCTGAGGATGTCGAGACATCGGTCCCGAACCGAGCCTCTCGGGATCATGTCCCTGCCCCGCCATTATGACATTTCCGGCACGGCGGCACAAGATCGGGCAATTGCCCCACTTGGGGGACGAAGACGAGCACCGGATTCTCCTATTCGAGTGACCCGATCATGCAGGTAGACCGAGGCTTGCATTCCGCGCTTGTAGATGGAAAGATATAGGCGCGAGTCGGCCGGCGGGGCCGTGCTCCCTTCACTGTCGCCATGGGGCTGCAAGAGGTTGAGGATCATGATGATCGAATCCGGGACGACCAGCGACCGCCGTAACCGCATCGTGATTTTCATGGTCGTGTGTTTCGCTTTCGCGGCATGGTTCGCCCGGGACGGTTACGTCGCATACCCGGCCGAGAATCTCGAGTGGGCCCAGCAGCAGTTGCCCCAGATCCCCGAGGGCCTGGAGGTGAACCCCAAGGCGGTGTTGGCGAATCTCCAGCGGGTCGAGGTGGGTACGAGCGTTGCGGAGATGGAGGGACTGCTCGGCAAGCCGGTCCTCATTCATGAGCAGAAGCACTGGTACATCGGCCCCGCAGCCTATGGCTGCTTCCTGGTGCTCGGAGACAAGGTTCGCCAGGTCGAAGTCAAAGAGAGCGGAGAACACAGCGAAAGCTCGCTACGGACGCAGAAGGTGTTCTTCATGGGCATGGGCGTCTTGGGCTTGGTGGCATTGGGGCATTTGATTCGGGTGACCAAGCTGCGGGTCGTACTCGACGACGCCGGCCTGACGATCAGGGGGCGTACCATCCGCTGGGAGGAGATGGAGTCGCTGGACAGCGGCGACTATGCTCGCAAAGGTTGGGTCGACCTCGTGGTTCGCACGGGCGCAACCTCGGAGCCCGTCCGCATCGACAGCTATCTCATCGAGCGTTTTGACGATATCGTGCAGGCAATCTGTGAGCGAAAAGGCTTCACGCCGCCTTTCACCAGTCAAAGTGAGACGTGAGTCCCCCTCGCAGCGGTTTCTTGCGGGCGGTCTTTGCTTTGGCTCGGCCCGAGTCCACCTGCTCGTCCAGTCTGAGCTTGGGTGCGGGTCGCATCGACAATGAGATTCTTTGAGCCTCCTTGTCGATCTTGAGGATTCGCACGTCGACTTCTTGCCCTTCCTTCACGACATCGCTGACCGCGTTCACCCTGCGCAGGGACAGCTCCGAGATGTGCACCAATCCTTCCATCCCGGGGGCAATCTCCACGAAGCAGCCGAAGTCCATGATTTTGGAGACCTTGCCCTTGACGATCTCGTTGACCGGAAAGCGGGCATCGACCGTGGTCCAAGGATCCTCCGTGGTCTGCTTGAGCCCGACCGAGATACGCTGCTTGGCGGGTTCCACTTTGAGGATCGCCAGCTCCAGCTCATCACCGACCTTGACGATGTCCGCCGGGTTGTTGACTCGGTGCGACCAGCTCATCTCGCTGAGAGGCAGCAGGGCGTCTACGCCCGGTTCGAGCTGAACAAAAGCGCCGAAATCGGCCAGCCGGGCAATCCGGGCGGTGATCCGCGAACCTACCGGGTACTTGCTCTCGACGGTCTCCCAGGGGTCTGGCGTGGCCTGCCTGATGCTCAGCGAGACCTTGCCCTTCTCCTGGTCCACCTTCAGGATGCGGACGGAGACCTCCTGTCCTACCTGGACGACCTCAGCCGGGTGCTTGACCCGCCCCCAGCTCAGATCCGTGATGTGCACGAGTCCGTCGACCCCGTTGACGGTGACGAACGCGCCGTAGTCGGTGATATTGGAGACCCGCCCGGTGCAGACCTCGCCTTCGGTCAAGTTCTGCAACAGCTTTCGCCGCTCTTGTTCCCGCTCTCGCTCCATTGCTTTGCGGCGGCTGACAATGAGATCCTTCGTCGTGCGGTCGACCTGAGCGACGACGCACTGGACGTGTTCGCCGATCAGGACGGAGATGTCCTTGATGCGGCGTAGATCGACTTGGGAAGCGGGGAGGAATGCTCTGGCTCCGCCGATGTCGATGTCCAGCCCGCCCTTGTTCATGCCGGTCACAACGCCCTCGAGCAGATCGCCGGGCTGCACGGATTGCCAGAAGAGCTCCTCGTCGGCGTGCCTTTTGCTGAGCACCACTTCGCCGGTTTCCGGGTAGAACCGCTCCGTGATGACGGAGATTTCGTCGCCCGGTTTGGGCGTCGGGTGGCCGGCGAACTCGATCAGCGGCACCGAGCCGTGGAATCGATCCCCAAGGTTGAACAAGACACCGTCTGGGCGCACCTCCACGACCTTTGCCCGCTGGATGCTGCCTTCCTGCATTTGCCCGACGGGCCCGGATGGGCTTGGCGGGGGCGGTGGTTCAGGCATGGAGCAGGGGGGAGAAGCCAGGGGAGCCGTATCAGGGGCGATCGGCTCATGGTCCCCGTGGGCCGTGCACACCACCGGCTCGGCACCGCTGTCGAGGGTGCCGGCTGGATTGTCCGGTGCGGTGCGGGCCTCATCCGGGGTTGGACCGGCGGCCCCTTGCGGGGGCGCGCACTCGGGTTGATCGTTGGGCGATGGCGCCGAAGGGCCGCCTACTTCGTCCTGTTTGGGAGGGATCTCACTCATACTCGTCTCGTCAGCTTCCTGGGCAGTTCACGTTGCCTTTGTCCCGACGGCACCTGGCCACCCGTTGTCTGGCCGGCATCTGTGCGACGGGGCTCCATCTTGTACCAGCCGCCCGAGGCGGTCAACCCCCCCACTGGGTCGTTGCGATGCCGGGCGGCGGTTTTCCGGCGCGATCGCTTGCCGTTTGTGCACGAGGGAGTGTATCATATAATGGTCAGGTCGGCCGGGGTGGGAGAGCCTCGATGGCGAGGTTCAGGGCCGATGACGTGGCGGCGCCTGTGGGCTCTCTTGCTTCCCGCCTGCCCCAGGGGTCGCATTACGCCTAGCGGAGACGATACATCATGCTGAAAATCGGACCGGCCGGGCAGTCTCGGACTGCCGTTTGTTGCTGTCTGCTCCTAGCGTGGAGCGCTTCCGCCGCCCATGGGCAGGCCAAGTTCCGGGGTTTCTGGGCCGACGCCTTCCGCGCGGGGATCAAGAGCACCTCGCAGATCGACACCCTGGTCGGCCAAGCGGTCAGCGGGCGGTACAACGCCATCGTTGCCCAAGTCCTGCCGTTCCATGACAACGGCGCCAGCTCCCACGGGGCTTATTGGAACTCCAGTATCTTGCCCAAGGCGCCGGATATTGTCGGCGGGATCGATCCCTTGGCCTACCTGTGCACCAAGGCCCACGAGAACAACATCGAGGTCCATGCGTGGCTTCTTCCTTATCGGGCGTGCACGAGCTGGCCTCCGGCAGGGAATACCATTCTTCAGAGTAGTCCGCAATGGATTTCTGTGCCGTATCCCGGCGGGAGCGGCGTCGCCAAGACGGACGATGATTTCTACATGCTCGACCCGGGCTCGCCGCATGTACAGGATTACCTGATCAGTATCGTCCAGGAACTCGTGACCGACTACCCGATTGATGGAATCCACTGGGACTACATCCGTTATACCTGCTCGAATGCCGGCTATCCCTCGGACAACAGCTATTACTACTCTGGCCTCAAGCGGTTCCAGCGGATCTACAGCTACGCCAGCGTTCCAGCCGAGAACACCGGTTGGTGGAACGATTTTCGCCGGCGAGAAACCGACGAACTGGTTCGCCGCTGCCGCGCGGAGATCGCATCTATCACCAGCAATCCTCGCCAACCGGTTCGGTTCAGCGCGGCGGTCTTCGCTACCGGCAGTGCGCCGACGGTGTTCTCCAGTTCCGCCGCCTACGCCCGGTTCCAGAATTGGCAACTCTGGATGCAACAGGGCTGGCTCGACACCTGCTGCCCGATGAACTACAAGGAGGAGCACTGCGGGTCAGAGGGGGCGATGTACCAAAGCTGGGTTAACGCCGCGAACAACTGGAAGTACAACCGTCACACTTTCTGCGGACAGGCCAACTACAAGAATACCTTCGCCAACAGTGTCACGCAGATGGACTACGCGCTCAGCAGCGGTGCCGAAGGGGTTGTGAATTACTCCTACGGTGTGACCAGAACCAGCCAGGCGGTCTGTGACGCCGGCGGAGTTGCCGATTCATCGTGGTATCCTTATGTGTCCAGCAACCTGTACACCTCGACGGTGGCAACGCCGACCATGCCGTGGCGTGATCCGGCCACAGCGACGGAGGGCACGGTGTGGGGCCGGGTCAGCAACTGGGAAACCGGCGAATGGGTGGATAACGCGACAGTGCAAGTCGGCTCGTTGGGCTCGGTCTACACCGACGGCAATGGGTATTACGTGGTGACGCTGGTACCGGCCAGCGCCGCGGGAACATCCTACAATATCACCGCGACGGCCTCGGGAACCTCCATCACCAAGCAAGGCGCGATCATCAAGGCGGGCGACGTCGTTCGCTACGACCTCGTGTTCAACGCACAGGATCCGTTCATTGCCATTTCCACCTCGGTCTTCTCGAAGATGGTCGAGATGGGGCAGCAGCTACCCCTTGATTCCTTCGACGTGTGGAATGTCTACCCTGGGGATATGCCGTTCACCGTCACCAGCAACGCCAATTGGCTACAGGTCTGGCCGACCAGTGGGACGACCAGCGGTCCGACCGATAAGCAATCCATCGGTATGGCCTTTCCGACTCAGGATCTGATTCCGGGAGCCTACCAGGCTGTTGTGACTGTGGCCGCACCTTCCTCATCCAACGGCACGCGGACCGTGACGGTCAACTTGCAGGTGGTGCCGGTGATCGTACCGGGCGATTTCAACTCGGACGGAGACGTGGATCTGGACGATTTCGCCATCTTCCAGGCCTGTCTCGGTAACCCGGGTATTCCACCGGTCAGCGGTTGCGGGGCGGCCGATCTGGATGAGGATGGCGATGTAGATCAGAGTGACCGCCTCAAGTTCGTCGGCTGCATCAGCGGCGAGGGGATCCTCGGCAACCCGGATTGCGCGGAGTGAGGCGAGCGAGCGGGCGCGTTGTCTGCCGAGCTTCGTTGCATTGCGTCAAGGAACCGCGTTGTTGCCTGAGCCAAGGGTGGCGGTTACGGTGGCTCGACCCGGGGGGCCGGCCGAGCGGGGGCGCATGGCGAACCTCGCTTCCCGGCCCAGCGTCGACTGTGGCGACACCTCTTCTCCCGCAAAAGGCCACAGCAAAAGGGTAAAAATCTCACTTGATCCGTGGGCCGGCCGGAACGAGCGTCCGTGCCGTGCGTCTATAGACGTGGCGGGAGCGCCCACGGTGGCCGCTCCGATTCCATCCTGAATCTGGAGTACTCCCATGAGACTGCCACTTGCCACGGCGACGACCCTGCTGGCGGCGGGCTTCGCCCATGCCGCGGTCACGACGATTCCCCACGCCGAGGTGACCTGCGAGGGAGCGGATGCCAAGTGGGCCAAGGCCATGGCCGAGACCATGGCTGCCGCCCGTATTGTCTACCTCGACGAGTTCGCCTGCGATATGCCTGACACGGTCCACGGCCGGCTGTCGGTCAAGGCCGGCGAAAGCACCCGCTTGTACACGGATGGCCGGGACCATCTGTTCCTCTCTTTGCCGTCTGAGAGCAAGCTTGCCGCACCGGCCAAGTCCGGGGTGTTCAACCTGTACGGGATGTGCCACGAGCTTGGGCACATGGCCATGTACCGGGTACTCCGGGATCGGGATTGGATGACCGGCGATGCGGCCGAGGGCTGGGCGCATTACGCCGGCTCGGTGGTCATTGATCGTGTGTTCGATTTGAAAGGCGACTCGCTCTGGCCCGATCCGTACGACTACCGGGCCGACGGCACCGCCCGGCTGACGAAGCAACTGGCATCGGCATCGCCGGACGGCGTCACGGTGGCGGCGGGGCAGTGGCAGAAGCTCGGAGAGATCGTGGGCCGGAAAGGCTACGCCAAACTGTTCATCGCCTGGCAGGCGATCGAAGTCGATTTGACCAAGCCGGCAGAGTCCCTGCTGGCTTCGGCGGTTCGGATCTTTCCCGACCACAAGGAGCCTTTGACTCAATGGTGGACTCAAGCCGCCAAGCTGTTCGTGAAAACCGCCGATGCGAGCGCGTTTCAGGCAACCACCATCACGGCTTCCAGGCTGACCGGCAAACCGGTTGTGCTTGCGTCCGATGACGACCGGAGCGATGGCAAGAAGTCCATCGCCGGCGGTGGGCACGCCCGCAGGTTTGCGGTGCCGGATGATGGCGAATGGTACATCCGGACGGTGACCGTCTGCGGCGCTCAATACGGCCGGGCCAAGAATGCGATGTTTGACGTGGCCCTGTGCGACACGGAGCTCAGACCGGTCGCCACATGGAAGAAGCCGTACACGGCCTTTCGGTTCGGCGATCTGCAATGGACCCGGTTGCCGGTAACGCCGACGCGGGTGCCCCGGGAGTTCTGCATCTGCCTGGTCTTCCGCCCGACCGCGACGCAGGGCGTCTATGTGGGTTTCGACAACAGTACTCAGGGGGAATCGCTCGTCGGCGTCCCCGGTGAGCCGGGTAGAGATTTCGTCGAGGGCGACTGGATGATCCGCGTTGAGCTGGATCAACCCAAGGATACCGCCTCGCGTCCGGCGAGATGAGCTGCAAGTGGCCCACCCTCGCGTAGCAATTTCGAATGCCCAAGGCCCAATGACCAATCAATGCCCAAGCCCGAAGCCAGAACGCCAACCGCGAGCGGGGACGTTCGTCATGGGTCATTCGGACTCCATTGGTCATTGGGGCTTAGGGCATTCGCCATTTTGCCCCGGGAGCCAGGCGGCCAGCGAGTTGCACCCAAATGAAGAAAACGGGTGGCTCGCCCTTCGTGGGGACGAGCCACCCGTTGCGTTTTTGCGATGCCCCGTGAAGGGGGCATGGCTGCGGCGTATCAGCCCTTCTTCTTGGCTGGAGCCTTGGCCTTGGCGGCCTTCTTGGCGCCGCCGGCTTTCTTCTTGGCCGCAGCCTCTTCAACGACCGCCTGGGCCGCCGCCAGCCGGGCGATGGGAACCCGGTAGGGCGAGCAGCTCACGTAGTTCATGCCCACGCGATGACAGAACTTGACGGAAGTCGCCTCGCCGCCGTGCTCGCCGCAGATGCCCACCTTGAGCTTGGGATTGGTCAGCCGGCCGCGCTCGATGCCGATCTTGACCAGTTCGCCCACGCCGCTCTGATCCAGGGTCTGGAACGGGTCGGCGGGCAGGATGCCGCTCTTGACGTAATCCGGCATGAATCCGCCGATGTCGTCGCGGCTGAAGCCGAAGGTCATCTGCGTCAGGTCGTTGGTGCCGAAGGAGAAGAACTCCGCAGTCTGGGCCATTTCATCCGCCTTGAGGGCGGCCCGCGGAATCTCGATCATCGTGCCGAACATGTGCGGCACTTTCTTCATGCCGAACTTCGCGGCCACTTCGGCGTGCACGGCGTCGACCAGCTTCTTCTGGTGGTCGAGTTCCTTCACGTCGCAGGTGACGGGGATCATGATTTCCGGCTGGGCCTTCTTGCCTTCCTTGAGCAGTTCGGCGGTCGCCTCAAGGATCGCGCGAATCTGCATCGCGCTGACCTCTGGGTAAGTGACACCCAGCCGCACGCCGCGGTGGCCCATCATCGGGTTCACTTCGTGGAGGCTGTCTGCCCGGGCTTCAAGATCCTCGAGGGAGATGCCGAGACTGTCCGCCAGTCGGCTGCGCTCGTCCTCGCTTTGCGGCACGAACTCGTGCAGCGGCGGGTCCAGCAGCCGGATGGTCACCGGCAGCCCTTCCATGGCGGCCATCGTCGCCTTGATATCCGATTTGACGTGCGGGAAAAGCTCGTCCAGGGCCGCTTGGCGTTCTTCACGGCTGTCGGAGTGGATCATCTTGCGGAGCTTGAAGAGGGGCTCCTCGGCTCCCTTGCCGTAGAACATGTGTTCGGTACGGAACAGCCCGATACCGGCCGCCCCGAACTCGCGGGCCTTGGCGGCGTCGTCGGGCGTGTCGGCGTTCGCCCGGACACCCAGTTGACGGATCTTGTCACACAGACCCATGAACGCGATGAAGTGCGGGTTGTCCTCGGCGCCAGCCACCATGGTCAGCTCGCACCTGTAAACCACGCCCTTGGTCCCGTTGAGGCTGACCCAGTCGCCTTCGCGCAGGGTTTGGCCACTGGCACGCAGTTCTCTGGCGGCCAAGTCCACCTTCAGCTCGCTGGCCCCCACGATGCAGCACTTGCCCCAGCCACGGGCAACCAGTGCGGCGTGACTGGTCATACCGCCGCGGGCGGTCAGGATACCCACCGCGGCTCGCATACCTTCCACGTCTTCCGGATTCGTCTCCTCGCGAACGAGGATGACCTTCTTGCCTTGCTCGGTCCATTCGACGGCGTCTTCGGCGGTGAAGACGATCTGGCCGGTGGCTCCGCCGGGGCCCGCCGGCAGACCTGTGCCCAGAGAGATCGCCGCCGCCTCGGCCTTCGGATCAAGAACCGGGTGCAGCAGCTCATCGAGCTGGGCCGCGCTGACTCGCACGACCGCCTCTTCCGGCTTGATCAGCTTGGCCTTGACCATCTCCACCGCGATTCGTACCGCCGCCGGGCCGGTTCGCTTGCCCGTGCGGGTCTGCAGCATGTAGACCTTGCTGTTCTCGATGGTGAACTCGATGTCCTGCATCTCGCGGTAGTGCTTGTCCAGCTTGTCGCGAATGGCGGCTAGCTCCTTGTAGCACTTGGGCATGGCCTGCTCAAGGCTGGGCAGGCCCTCGCGGCCCGGCGGGCGGGTGGCCTCGTTGAGCGGGTTGGGCGTGCGGATACCGGCCACGACGTCCTCGCCCTGAGCGTTGACCAGCCACTCGCCGTAGAACTTGTTCTCGCCGGTGGCCGGGTTACGCGTGAAGGCCACACCCGTGGCACTCGTGTCGCCCATGTTGCCGAAAACCATCGCCTGCACGTTGACGGCGGTACCCCAGTCGTCAGGGATACCCTCAATCCGGCGGTAGGAGATGGCCCGTTTACCGTTCCATGACTGGAAGACCGCCCGGATGCCGCCCGTGAGCTGCTCCATGGGGTCGTCGGGGAAGGCTTTGCCCAGGGAGTTCTGAATGATCTGCTTGTAGGTCGCGACCAAGGCCTGCAAGTCCTCGGTGGTCAGGTCAGTGTCGCTCTTGTAGCCCTTGGCGTGTTTGACCTTCTCGAGCTCGCGTTCCATCTGGCGGCGGACGCCCTGGTCCTCGGCGGGCTCGACGCCTTCCGCCTTCTCCATGACCACGTCGGCGTACATCTGAATCAACCGACGGTAGGAGTCCCAGGCAAACCGAGCGCTGCCGCTCTTGGCCGCCAGGCCCTCCAGGGTCTTGCTGTTCAACCCGATATTCAGCACGGTCTCCATCATGCCGGGCATGGAGCGACGGGCGCCGGAGCGGCACGAGACCAGCAGCGGGTTGGCTGGGTCGCCGAACTTCTTGCCCATCATCTTCTCGACCGCGGCCAGGGCCTTGCGGATCTGCTCCATCAGCTCGGGGGTGAGCTTGCGGCCGCGGCGGTTGAACTCCGTGCACATCTCGGTAGTGATCGTGAAGCCGGCAGGCACGGGCAGGCCAAGCCGGGCCATCTCCGCCAGGTTGGCGCCTTTGCCACCCAGCAGGTCCACCTGCTCAGCTTTACCCTCGACTTTGTCCTTGCCGAACAAATACACCCATTTGGTTGCCATCTTCTGCGTTTCTCCCGGGCTCTGCCCGTGTTAGTGTGAATCCACGTGGTTGGGGATCCGGCGGAAGAAAGATGCCGGGAACCGTTTTTCGGCAAACCGACCGCAAGACCGCCTTGCGTGAAAGCGGTTCTTAACACCTTTCTCCTCCAGGTGACGCCGCCTGCTCCGGAGCCCCGTCGCCGGATGCGCCGCCCGGTAAGGGCGTGCAAGGTAATTCCCATGCCGTCGGCTGTCAATTCGCGGCAGAGAAAAACGCGGCCCGCTCGCCGGATGCCGTCGAAATGCGTGACCCGTCGGGGCTGATTGCTCGGCCCGCGCTCCTGAAGATACCCCGCCGTGGGGCGGAATCAATACAGTGAGAATTGAGGGTCGTCCCTGGCGCGGCAGCGGAAGGCTGCAACCGCGAAACGCGATCCAGCGGTGTCACATTATGGGGTCCCGGATGCCGGCGGTTGAGGTTTGGAGCTCTTGCGGTGGGGGCCCTTGGAGGACGCGCAGACCGCCCGATCGGACGCCCACGCGCGGATGTGTTTGACCTGTTCCTGCATGGTCTTGGACAGCGGCACGATCTCATTGAGGGCCGGCAGCAGATACTTATCGGTCAACGGTTCGCCATTCAGCCGGGCCGCGGTCAGCGCCGAGATCACCGCCTGCTCGATCTCCGCTCCGGTCCAGCCCTCGGTACGTACCGTGGCCAGTTCGAGGGTCAGCTCCTGCACCACCACTTGTCGCCTTTGCAGGTGGATGCGGAAGATCTCCATGCGCTCCTGGTAATCGGGCAGGTCGATGAAGAACACCTGATCGAAACGCCCTTTGCGGATCATTTCCGCCGGCAGGAGGTCGATCCGGTTGGCCGTCGCGGCCACGAAGAGGCCCAGCGGTTTCTCCTGCATCCAGGTGAGGAAGTAGCCGAAGATCCGGTCGAGCACGCCGCTGCTGTCCTGATGTTGGCGGGTGATCGCGTTCTCGATCTCGTCGAACCACACGACCGCGGGGGCGATTTCTTCCATGGTGCGGCAGGCATCGGCGAAGAGCCGTTCCGCATGACCGGTGCCCATCGCGAACACCTGGGCCATGTCCACCCGGTAGAGCGGCAGGCCGAATACGCTCGCCACCGCCCGCGCCGACAGGCTCTTGCCGCAGCCCGATATCCCCATCAGCAGGATGCCCTTGGGCACGATCTCGACCGAGACGCTGTCCGACGAGAAGAACAGGTCGCGCCGCTGCGTCAGCCACTTCTTGAGCACGTCCAATCCGCCCACATGCTCGATGTGGACGGTGTCCGGCACATAGTCCATCAGGCCGCTCTTGCCCACGAGCAGCCGTTTCTCCTCCTGGAGCAGCGCTACCGCCGAGGCATCGAGTTGGCCGGCGTGCCGGTGGGCATAGCGGATCGCGTACCGTGCCTCGTCGAAAGTCAGGCCCTGCAATGCCGTCCCCAGCGTGTAAAGCAGATCCTCCGCGAGTTCCGCCGCACCAGCGACTCTGAGCGACTCGGCTTCTTCACGCAGCAGGGTCTGCAGTTCGCCGAGATCCGGCAGCGGCAGCTTCACGAACGCGATTTCTCGCTCCAGCTCGGGCGGAATCACCTTGATCGGTGAACAGATGACCGCGAACTTTCCCTTGCGGACGCAGGCGTGGTACAGGTCACGAAGCCGTCGCCGCACCTCGGCCGAGCTCGCCAGAAACTCGTGGAAATCCTTCAGAAGGAAGATGGCCGGCTTGGTGTGCGCGATCACGAAATCCAGGATGCCGCGCGGTCCGTCCGCCTGCGAAGCGAGTGTCCGCTTGCCGTCAAGCAGGCCTTCCGTCACGCTCCAGGTCAGCAGGGGGGTCTCAGGAGCCGCAGCTTGCAGAAGCCGTACCGCCCGTTCCTCCTCCGGGGTTTGCAGGTAGATCAGCGGGCGACCCGCGTCGAGCAGGTTGCGCACGGCGGTCAGGTCTCGGTTGCTTGCAGCCACACTCATGGCTGGTCCCTCGCTGGCCGGTGCGGGTCACCATTCGCCGGTGCGACGAGCCTCCCAGGCACAGCCGGCCGCCCCAATGAAACCCGCGTCGTTGCCCAGCGTGGCAAACTGGATTTCCGGCAGGTCATTCAGCAGATTCCACGTCAGCTTGCTCGCGTGGCTACGCACCCGGCTCAGCAGGAAATCGCCCGCCGCGATGAGCCCGCCCGCCAGGACGACCCGCTGTGGGTTGGACATATGTTGCATGGTCACCATGGCCACGCCCAGGTAGTAGCAGGCTTCATCCCAGACCTGCTCGGCCAGCGCGTCGCCCGCCTGAGCGGCCTCGACGATGTGCTCGGCCATCAGCAGCTCGCCGGCGTCGACCCGCTTCTTGAGGCTGCTGGGCCGGCCTTCCGCGACCATTTCTTCGGCTCGCCGTGCGAGGTTGTAGGCGGAAGAGTACGCCTCCACGCAGCCGTGTTGGGCACACGAACACCGCCGACCACCCGGCTGGACGATCATGTGTCCGAGTTCCGCCCCGTTCTCGAAGTGCCCACGCAGCAGCCTGCCATTGACCACTACGCCGCCGCCCACCCCCGTGCCCAACGTGAACATCACGAAGTCGGATACATCTCGACCGGCCCCCGCCCAGAACTCGCCCCAGGCCGCCGCGTTCGCGTCATTCTCCAGCGTGGTCGGGATACCCGTCCGCTCAGCCACGATGTCCCGTAGGGGCACGTTTTTCATGCACGGCAAATTGCCGGGGTTGATCACCAAGCCTCGCCGGTGACTCATCGGGCCGGGTGAGCCGATGCCGATGCCCACAACCTTGCCACGGTCCACTCCTGCTTCACGCATGACCCGTTCGGCTGCCTCGGTGATGTTGTCCACGACCGCTTGCGTGCCTCGGTCAACTTCAGTCGGGACGCTGATATTCCCGACCACTTTCGCACCCTCGTCGAGCAGCCCCGCCTTGATATTCGTTCCGCCCAGGTCCACACCCACGCAATACAGATCCGCCATGATGATTCACCTAATCCACAGTAACCATTACGAACGGGCGGAAACGGCACGGGCTTACGCGTGCCTCCCCGTCGCGATGCGCGCCGTAACAGCCGCCTCTCGCGGTGGCTGCCGCCGGAAAACACCCATCACGCGTTGCCATCCTAGTCGCGACCACGTCCGCACTCAACTGCCCATGGCGCGCACCATACGGTTCGCGGGACGTATGCATACCACAGGAGACCCCTGGCTTCGGCCAATCCCGCCGGCTCAGATGACAGGATTCCGTCGGGCGGAGCGTCAGTAAAAATGCCGCCGTACAATCCTGATGGTGGGGGCGGTCGGTTGGTGCTTCAGCCAGCGTGGGCTTTCGGGTATACAGTTTGCGGACCGGGCGTGTTCGCGAAAGCCCGGCCGGGAGTTTCGTCTGCAAGGAGATACACAGTGATGAAAGGCGCGTTGAGGTTTCGCGGAGTATGGCTGGCGAGTGTGGCGGCTCTGGCGGTCGTGGGTGTTGCCATGTGGGGGGGGCAAGGGAGCCCCGCGGCCCATGCTGATGGCCCCATGCCCGCCGGACAACTGGCTGGCATTGAAGAAATCTCCGCCTCGTTCAGAAGGGTCGCGAGCATTGCTCAGCCCGCTGTGGTCCACATCATCGCCCGCTCGGCCGGCCGCCAAAGCGAGTCATCCGGCGGAGAGTTGGATCCTCAGGATTTGCCCGAGGCCCTGCGCGAGTTCTTCAAGGATCGCGAGGATCTTCCGTTTTTCCGGCGGATGCCCTCGCCCGAACGCCCCACCCCCAGACCCCGGGTTGGTAGCGGTAGCGGCGTGATCATCAACGCCGACTCCGGACTGATCATCACCAATAACCACGTCGTTGAGCAGGCCGACGAGGAGAACACACGCGTCGATGTCTACCTGGCTGACGGCCGGCGACAGCCGGGTCGCATCGTGGGACGCGATCCAAGCACGGATCTGGCTCTCGTGCAGATCAAGGCGGATAACCTCAAGGCCCTGCCGCTGGGCGACAGCGAAGCGGCCGAGGTGGGGGACTGGGTGCTGGCCATCGGTGCGCCCTTCGGTCTTGCTCAGAGCGTCACTCAGGGGATCGTCTCCGCCAAAGGCCGTAATCCGCAGATTGTCACGGGCTACGAGGATTTCATCCAAACCGACGCGGCCATCAACCCGGGTAACAGCGGTGGCCCCTTGGTCAACATGCGGGGCGAGGTCATCGGAATCAACACCGCTATCGTGACCAACAGCCTCATGAGCGGCTACATGGGAGTCGGGTTCGCGGTTCCCAGCAACACCGTCCGGCGGATTCTGCCGTTCCTCGAAGAGGGCAAGCCCGTCATTCGGGGCTACCTGGGCGTCAACATTCGAGGTTTGGATACCTTTGAGCCCGGGTTCGGCAAGACTTTCGGGCTTGATGAAGACCGGGGCGTGTTGGTGGAGGGGTTCCACCCGGATAGCCCGGATACGCCGGCCCGGAAAGCCGGCCTCAGGATCGACGACGTCATCCTCGAGTTCGACGGGCGTAGGGTGGAGTCCAGCACCCAGTTGCAGGCCTTGGTGGCGGGGGTCGAGCCGGGCAAGACCATCAAGCTCAAGGTCTGGCGGGACAAGAAGGAGATGACCATTCCCGTGACCATCGAGCGGCAGCCGAGCGACTTCTTCGCGGCGGCCGGCCGAGGCGGAGACCGCGGTGGACGGGGCGGTCGGGGACCGGCTGAGACGGTTGAAACCGAGATTCCCGCTTTGGGCATGACCGTGCAGCGGTTGACCCCGGAATTGGCCAAGCAGTACGGCTGGGAGGAAGAGAAGAACCCGGAGCGTCTCGTGATCGTGACCGAAGTCGATCCGCTGGGCGAGGCCAACGCCGGGCTGGGGATCGAGGTCGGCGACCTCATTGTCAGTGTGCAAGGGGAGCCGGTGACCAGTGGGCAGGCTTTGCTGGAGGCGCTGAGTGATAAGGCCCTGAGCGAAGGGGTGCGACTGAGAATCCAATCCGCTCGCGGTCGGCAATCTCGGACGGTTTTCCTTCGTATCGACCGTTGAGGCCTCAGTTTCTGGCTTCTCTGCCGCAGCCGGGCTTGGCGGCTGAGTGGCAAAACCAAATGGCCCGGCCCCTATCAAGGGCCGGGCCATTTGTTTCTTTGGGTTTCTGTTGCACTCGCTGCGGCAAGCTCGCAAGCCACACGACCCAAGTATCACAAACATGGATCCTGCGAATTGAAGCCCCCGCCACCGGCCGACACCGCAACCACGCTGTGCCCCCCGTCTGGGTGGGCAGATGGCGGCGAATAAGCCACCGGCTGACACGGAGTCAGAGCTTCGTGCAACCCACTCCCCGCCCCAGCCCGAACCAGGCAATCAGCCGGTGCGGAATAGGATCTCGGAACGGGTTGTCCGCCTGACGTGATCGCCTTCAACTCCCCCGCGCGGCAAGTGGGGAGCAACCACTTCCGGACGACCACCGCATGCCCAAACCCGGTGTCAGTTCCCGCTTGGACCGGATAGAGCGAATGCTCTCTTTCGCCCGATCAGGCCTTGCCCTTCCCGCGGAGGAACGTGTCCAGGCGATCGAACATCTTGCTGCGGGCGTCGGGGCCACTTTCCAGGAAGTTGAGCATGGAGGCGGCGACTACCTTCTCCTTCACATAGCCGGACTTCGAGCTCTCTTTGTCGAACGCCGCCACCAGTTTGCCGGGCAGATAGTACGAGCGTTTGGGTTTCTCCATGACTTTGCTCTCCTTTTCTTGAGCTAGACGCGGCACCGTGAGCTTCGCACGGCGCCCAAAACACACACCATACGATTTCCCCAACTGTACGGCACATGGCCGTTTTTTCCGATGCAATCGGCCTTTGGCCGATGCTACGGGTGTCGTTTCTGCCGCGCCTTGCCCGACACCCGCCGGAGAACACTACGCATTATGCGCTCAATGCTTCTGCCTGTCCACACCTTTTTTCGTTGACTTGCCCCCCCGACATTCTATAATCCGACCCGAATCGTGTTCGCCGGCTTGGCTGGTGTCCTTTCCAGCCTGTCGCACCGGTCCGGTGGTCGGGCCGTAGCGGTCGGCTTGTCCTCGCATTCGAAGGGGTCGGACCCCTTGAGAAGCATGGCACCATCGGTTGGTCTGGGCCTCTCCGTGGCACTGCTTTGGTGTGCACCATTGCTTGCCCAGCCCCTGTCCTTGCTCCCGGTCGACGATCCTGATGCCACCGCGCCGCTGCTTCCCGCTGGCGTAAGCCGCTGTGCTCCCGTCCTTTGTGGCGATTATGCCCATGTTTGGGGAGAATCGGACGGAACCCAGGTCGTCCAGTTCTTTGGGGAATTTACCCTCCACCTGGGGGATCGGCGCCTACAGAGTCAGGAGTCGGTCATCTGGATCCAGCGGGCTCGCTGGCACGATTTAGCCTATTACCACTTTGAGGTGTGCCTGTCTCAGCAGGCTAAGGTGCGCGATTCGGCCGGCACGTTGACCAGCGGCCAGATGCTGTTCGTTACTTTCAATACCACTGAACCCCCGGTGGTCGAGGCCGATGCCACAACAGATGCTCCCGGAACCGATTCCTCGCTGTACCGGGCCGCTGTCGATGTTCGCGCATTGGTGCGGCAGGGAGAGGGTGCGGATGTGTCGCCGGCGGGTTTGGCTGTCTTGGAGCCCGGTGTGCCCCGTATACCTCCCCGGCCCGAGGCCAGGCCGGTAGTCCGTCACTGGGCCGATGACGTCGTCGTTGACCAGCATCGCCGGCTTATCACCGCGACGGGCAACGTGTACGTCTCGCAGGGGCTGATTGACAGCGGCGATTTCATGGAAATTCGCGCGGACGCGGCGGTGTTGTTTCTGGCGGAGCCGCCCCCGTCGCCCGCCAAGGGGTTAGCTCCTCCCAACGGCCCCGTCCCCGCCACCGAGCCCTTCCCCGAAGAGCGCCCGGTGGCCGAGAGCGGCCGGACCAGCGGGGAAGGTGTGGCGGGAATCGGCGATCTCGGCTCCGGTGTGAGTGATGCTGTCGCCGGTGTCTACTTGCGTGGCGACGTGGTGCTGACCCGCGGCGAGCGGATGATTCGTGCGGCCGAGCTTTACTACGACTTTGAGAATAACCGAGCCCTGATCCTTGACGCCGTGATGCGGGCCATGGCGCCGGGAAGGGATCTGCCCATCTACGTCCGGGCGGAGCAGGTCCGACAGCTCTCCTCGACTGAGTACGTTGCCCAGGGTGCCCTCGTGACGAACAGCGAGTTCTACACGCCGCACATCCACCTCGGGGCGGAGCGGGTGCATCTGACCGACCTGACTTCCCGTGACGAGTCCGGGCAAATCACAGGCCTGATGGCCGGCCGATACCGCATGCACGACGTGACTCTCAACCTGGAAGGTGTTCCCCTCGCCTACTGGCCTTACACGGCCGGGGATTTCCGACAGTCGGAAACCGCCATTCGTAGCATCCGCACCGCGTACCGCGAGAACGACGGCCTCGTTTTTCAGTCCAAGTGGTACCTGTTCAACCTTCTGGGCGTCGAGGATCCCAAGGGCGTCGACGGCGCCCTTCGACTGGATTACATGTCCAAACGCGGACCGGGAGTGGGTGTTGACGTAGATTACGAGCAGGAAACTTCTTACGGCTTGTTCCGCGGGTACTACATCCACGATACCGGCACCGACAACCTTGGCCCCTTCCGCGACGAGGAGCCGGATACGGAGAACCGTGGCCGCGTGACCTGGCGCCATCGTGAGCTTCTCGGCCAGGGCTGGGAACTGACCCTGGAAGGCTCCTGGATCAGCGATCCCAGTTTCCTCGAAGAGTACTTCGAGGGTGAGTTCGAGGAAGGCAAGGAGCAGGAGACCCTCGCCTATCTCAAGAAGCAGCAGGACAATTGGGCCCTCACCGCCCTGGTTCAGTACCGTATGCTCGATTTCCTGACCCAGACCGAGCACTGGCCCGACTTGGCCTTCCGGTGGGTCGGCGAGCCTTTGGCCGAGATCGCCAGCTTCTACCATGAGTCGCACTTCGGGTTCGCCCGCTACCTGCCGGATAACCGTCGCTTGTTCGACAAGCTGCGTATCCGCGACAACACCGGCCGCACCGACCTGACCATGCGGACCGACACACGCAACGAGATCGACCTGCCCATCAAGCTCGGCAGCGTCAATCTCGTCCCCTACGCCACCGGCAGGGCGGGCTACTGGGACGGCTCCGCGGACGATGGCTCTCGCGATCGGCTCTTCGGCAGCCTCGGTATGCGAGCCGGCACCCAGTTCTGGCGGCTCTTCGAGGACGTGTCCTCCGACCTGCTCGACGTCCATGGCGTTCGCCACGTCATCGAGCCGCAGGCCACCGCCTGGATGAGCCAGACCAACTCCGACAGCATCCAGCTCAGCCCCTTCCAGTACGGCGTCGAGACCATCGACGATTTCTACGGCAGCTCTGTCGCCCTTCGTCAACGCTGGCAGACCAAACGCGGTGGCCCGGGTAACTGGCGCGTCGTCGACTGGATCACGTTCGATATCGAGCTCAACCTGTACGGCAACGCGCCGCATTACATGGACCGTACCATCGGCCGCTTCTACGACCACCGGCCCGAGAACAGCATCGCCCGCAACCACA
The DNA here is from genome assembly GCA_012729395.1 of Phycisphaerae bacterium. Lineage (GTDB taxonomy): Bacteria > Planctomycetota > Phycisphaerae > UBA1845 > PWPN01 > JAAYDF01. The sequence continues at coordinate 14,518 of JAAYDF010000157.1, read as the reverse complement.
TTCGCACCGATGCCAGCTACCGCGTTAGCGATACCACCACCGTTCTGGCCGACGCCAACTTCGATCTCAACGACGGTAGCATGGATATGCTCAACGTCTCCTACGCCGTCGAGCGCAGCCCACGGCTTTCGTACTTCATCGGCTACCGGCGGATCGGGGATACGGACTCCAATCTCATCGGCTTCGGGGCCAACTACGAGATCGACGTCAAGCATCGCGTCGCGGTTCGCAGCTACTACGATCTCGACCGCAACAACCTCGACCAGTTGGACGTGACCTTGGTCCGCAAGTTCCCCCGCTGGTATGCCGCTCTGACCTTCGGGCTCGACCGCATCACCGAGGACTTCAGCGTCGGCGTGTCCGTCTGGCCCGAGGGCGCCCCCGGAGCTGCCATCGGCCACAAACGCTACACCAGTCTCGCCACCTCGACCGGCATCCGCCCCGAGGATTGACAACCAACGAGCCTGACGCACGCGACGAGCAAAGATTGCAGCCAACGAGCCCGAAGCGCGCGACGCGTCCCGATCGTCGCCAACGAGCCCGAAGCGCAAGCGCCGGGATAGGGGAGCGTCAGCGACGCGTCCGAACGTATCGATCGCGCCCTTGGTGTTTGCTGTTGTGATGGGTCCAGGTACGTCGCTTACGCTCCACCATCCCCGCGCTGGCGCTTGGGGCTCGTAGGCTCGCGTCGATGGCTCGCCATTTCCACGCTTGGGGCTCGTAGATTCGCGTTCGTCGCTCATCACCTTTGCGCTTGGGACTCGTAAGTTCGTGCGTGGGGGGCGTTATTGAGCATCTTGGCTTGGGTGTGGGTTGCTTCGCATGGTACTCCCGCGACCTCGCGGGGACAGTTGACGTAGGTAGCAGAGCGACATAGACTCGCTGGAGGTGTTGAGGGGCTGTGGCAGTCGCGAAGTGTGGAGGACCGTTCGCCGTGCCTTGTGCCGTCGCCGGCCCTTGTACGCTCACTGTGGAGGCACCGGCCATGTCCGACCCGCCTGACAGGATCGCCTTTCGCTGCCCACGATGCGGGATTGTGTCCAGCATCTCTCGGGAGTTGGCGGACACCACTGGCCAGTGTCCCCATTGCGGCGAAGAGGTCGCGTTCCCCACGGCTGATACGTGTGCCGGGGGATTCCCCATCATGTCACCGCCTGCGGAGACAATGCTTCGCCCTGTGGCCGCTGAGGATTGCAGGGGCCCACTTGCCATCCGTCGATTGGCGACGATTGCGTTGCTCTGTATTCTTCCGGTGATTGCGCTGGCGGGTTTGGCTGTGGGCGTGCTCGTTCCGTCGCTCTCTCGTGCCCGCGAATTGTCCAGACGTGCGGTGTGTGCCCGCAATCTCAGAGGCATGAGCGTTGGTTTCCACTCCTACTCTGGCATGAACTCCGATGCCTTCCCGATGGTGGCCGCTCCTCGGCTCAAATACGAGAAGGGGCAAGACACTGGTCTGGTAGATTACACTGCGGCCATCGGCTCATACCGGGGCAGTGTTGCGGATCACTGCGCGGGCGATACGCTCAGGATGAATCCTCTTCCGACGAAGCTGTCAGTCAGTCGCAACGTCTACACACTTGTTCGCTACAACGTGAGCACTGCTAACTCGTTTATCTGCCCCTCAAGCAACGACGCGTCCGCGGAGGAGGCATATCCGCAGTGCTTCTGGGACTTTGGTCGCGGAGACGTGTTGGGGCCGGTGGATGCCCGACAGGCCCGTATGTTCTGGTTCACGGTCAGCTATGGGTATCAGGTGCCATACGGCAATCGCGGCAAGCCTTCACGCGACTGCGAGTTGGGCATGATCCTGGCCGCCGACAAGGGGCCCTTCGGGGCGAGTCTCGATGCCGGTCTGCCGCACCCGGGTCCGGTCTCGGCGGCTGCCGGAGCGAAACCGAAGTTGTGGCGCCGGTGGAATTCCCCGAACCATGGCGGACAAGGCGGCAGCGAAGGCCAAAACGTCGCCCGAGCTGACGGTCGCGTCGAGTGGGTGAAAAGCCCGGACTGCGGCATCGAGGGAGACAACATCTATACCCAATGGTCGAGCGTGGGCGTCTCGCCCCAGGACCGTAGCCGAGGCAACCCACCCACCAAAGGCGGGCGGCAAGTGCCGGTGGGCGATACGGACTCGTTGATTTACCCGTAGATCGATGTGTCCCAACGCAGTCAACGTCCGCAGAATCGCGCGCCGGTTACCGAGCATCGCCAACGAGCGCGGCTCGCGCGACGCGTCCCGGTCGTCGCCGACGAGCCCGAAGCACGCGACGAGCAAAGATGGCAACCAACGAGCCCGAAGCGCGCGACGCGTCCCGGTCCTCGCCAACGAGCCCGAAGCGCAAGCGACGGGATGGCGGAGCGTCAGCGACGCGTCTGAACGTATCGATCGCCCCTTGGTGTTCACTCTTGTGATGGGTCCAGGTACGTCGCTTACGCTCCACCATCCCCGCGCTGGCGCTTGGGGCTCGTAGGCTCGCGTTCGAACGTATCGATCGCCCCCTTGGTGTTCGCTCTTGTGATGGGTCCAGGTACGTCGCTTACGCTCCGCATTCCCCGCGCTGGCGCTTGGGGCTCGTAGGCTCGCGTCTGAACGTATCGGTTGCCCCCGTGGTGTTCACTCTTGTGATGGGTCCAGGTACGTCGCTTACGCTCCGCGTTCCCCGCGCTGGCGCTTGGGGCTCGTAGGTTTGTGCTCGTCACCTCCGTGCTTGGGCTCGTGAGTTTGCATGGAGGGCTGTGTTGGATGGCTTTGACGCGTGCTGTGGGGACAAGTGAGCCGTCGCCACTGGGACAAGAGTATTGCCCTCCGCATGTTCCTTTGCGGAGTGTTCGGTTCGTAGCTGATCCAGTTCAGGCTGCCGCTACGGACGAGGTCGCTTCGTCTCGCTAGGAACAAGCTCGGCCGGCCTTCCTGTGGATAGCTATCAACCGCTGATTTCGGATCTCAGATTCTGGATTCTGGATTTCAGATTCTCGATGCCGACCCTCACTTGGGCATTTGGAGTTCTTCGACGGCGGGCAGGTCTTCGAGGCTGGACAGGCCGAAGGTCTCGAGGAATCGCCGGGTGGTGCCGTAGAGCAGGGGGCGGCCGACGTCCTCGTCGCGCCCGACAATCTTGACGAGGCCCAGCTCGCGCAGGCGGTTGAGCACTTCGCCTACGGATACGCCGCGGATGGCCTCGATCTGGGCCCGGACGACCGGCTGCTTGTAGGCGACGACGGCGAGGGTTTCCATGGCGGCGGGCGAGAGCTTTGATTCCTGCTTGCTTTGCCTCAACCGCCGCAGCCAAGTGTTGTACTGCGGCAGGGTCAGGATCTGGTAGCCGCCAGCGATCTCCTCAATGCGAAAGGCGTGGCCGCCGCGGGCGTAAGTCTTGTTGAGTCCATCGACGATCTTGCGCACTTCGCGGACCGTGCCGGTGCCCAGGATGGCGACGATCTTCTGCGGTGGTAGAGGGGTATCAGCCGCGAAGAGCACCGCCTCGACCACTCGATCGGTGGAGATTTCGTCGGTAGCCGCTTCGGCTGGCTCATCGCCGGCTGGCTGATCCTGCGAAGCTTGTGTGCTGGCTTCAGCTTCCGTTTCGCCGTCGGCTTCCGGCGGAGCAGCGGCGACCGTCTCATCGGCCGGGGCCGTCGGCTCTTGGGCTGCCTCTTGCCTGTCCGCCGGGTTCGCGGAAGGCTCTTCTTCGGTGGGCACGGCCATCGCCAGGTCCGGCAATGGTTCGTCCGTCGCGTCGGCCGGCGGATCGAGAGGCGTCTCGTCGAGTTCGGCAAGCGGTGGCTCTTCGGGCTGTGCCTCGGGCAATGGCTCCGCGACTCGATCGCCCGGCGCCGCGTCGGGGGGTTGCTCCTCGGGCGATGGCTCCGGGCAGGGTGTGGCCCCGGCCGGCGCCTCGGTTTCCGCCTCCTCACCGGGCGGACGGGTATTCTTCTTGGTTTTCTTTCTACTCATGCCTTGGTGGTCTCAAACAAGGTCCAAACGGCCACACTATACCGATGGCGCGGGGCACCGGCAAACGCCGTGCGGCGTGTGGTCGGATGATTGCCGGCTGCCGGGCGGCGAGCCTGAGAATCGCGGGCAAATCACGGCATCGACTTGCCTCTTCGCGAGAAAACCGTACAACCTGACCTTGCATGGTTTCTTGCCGCACGCGCGGAGCGACTCTGTGGGTGGGCCCGGCCGGGGCGTCGCGCCCGCCGCCGACGTCCTTACCGGAAAGGATAGGTGATCTGATGTTGAGTTACGTTTTGCTGACGGTTCTGGGTTCGGCGATTGCCGCGCAAGCCGGGACGGACGACCTCAAGGTACTTACCGACGCGGATGCCGCGAACACCATGATGACCGCGTACCTCAACGGCCAGGCCCAGTTCGCGTTCGATCGCCGGGCGGCAGAGATCGAGAAGCTGACCACGCCCGAACTGATCGGCGAGCGGCAGCAGGCGATGAGAGCGTTTTTCATCGAGCAACTCGGCGGCTGGCCGGAGCGTGCCCCGCTCAACGCCCGCATCACCGGGACGCTCGACGCCGACGGTTACCGCGTCGAGAAGGTGGTTTTCGAGAGCCGGCCGGGCCTGCATGTCACCGCGACAATGTACCTGCCGCTCAGTGCGCCGCCCTATCCGGCCGTGCTCGTTCCTTGCGGCCATTCCCGCGAGGCCAAGGCGTACGAGAACTACCAGCGGCTGTCGATCCTGCTGGCTCGCAACGGCTTGGCGGCGCTGTGCTTCGACCCGATCGGGCAGGGCGAGCGATTCCAGACGCTCAAGCCCGACGGCAAGCCCGGCATCGGTGGGACGCTCGAGCATACGCACGTCGGCACGAGCTGCATGCTGGTGGGCATCAACGCGGCCAGCTACTTCGTGTGGGACGGTATCCGGGCGATTGACTACCTGGTGAGTCGGCCGGACGTCGACGCCGGGAGAATCGGTTGTGCGGGCCAGTCAGGCGGCGGCACGCAGACGAGCTACTTCATGGCTTTGGATGAACGCATCGTCGCGGCGGCACCAACCTGTTTTCTGACCAGCCTGCCGAGACTGCTCGCCAAGCTGGGCCCGCAGGATGCCGAGCAGAACATCTATGGTGCCATCGCCCGCGGTATGGGCCACGGGGACTATGTTCTGATGCGGGCCCCCAAGCCGACGCTCATCGGCACGAAAACCGGCGACTTCTTCTCCATCGAAGGGTCGTGGGAGACCTACCGCGAGGCCAAGCGGCTCTACAACCGGCTGGGCTTTCCGGAGCGCGTGACGCTCATCGAGGACGACGGCCCGCACGGTTTGAGCGAGAGCCTGCGCGTGGGTGTGGTCCGTTGGATGCGGCGCTGGCTGCTCGACATCGACGATGCGATCACGGAGCCGCAGCAGCCGGTGCATACCGAGGAGGAACTGCGTTGTACGCCCGACGGGCAGGTGCTGCGGATGAACGGGGCTCGTTCGGTCTTCGAGATCAACACGGAGTTGGAGGCCAAGCTGGCTCCCAAGCGGCGGGCATTCTGCCAACAGGCGACACCCGATGAGCTTCGTGCGAAGGTCTGCGAGTTGGCCGGCATCCTCACGTTGGATGCGTTGCCCGAGCCTGCGGTGACCGAAGCCGGTGTCGTGCAGCGAGACGGTTACCGCATCCGCAAGCTGCGGATTGAGCCCGAGGCCGGCATCGTGTTGCCCGCTTTGATGTTCGAGGCGGACGGTGAGCGACGGGAAGCGTGCCTGTATCTGCATGGCGAGGACAAGACCGCGGACGCGGCACCCGGTGGGCCGATCGAGCAACTGGTGCGAGCCGGTCGGCAGGTGCTGGCTGTCGATCTGCGGGGCATCGGCGAAACGCAGGGGCTGGAGAACACCAAGGGCTGGGCGGCCCACTTCGGGGCCGACTGGCAGGATGTTTTTCGTGCGTACCTGCTGGGCCAATCGTACGTCGGCATGCGGGCGGAGGATGCTCTGGTGTGTGCCCGGTTCCTGGCGTCGGCCGGCGATGGGCCGCCACGTACCGTCCATCTTGTGGCTACCGATGAGGCGACGGTTCCCGCACTGCACGCTGCCGCGCTCGAGCCGCAGTTGTTCGCGTCGGTTCGCCTCGTGCGGGCGCTGCACACGTGGGTGGACGTGGTGCGCACGCCGATCACGCGCAATCAACTGGTGAATGCCATCCACGGCGCGCTGCGGTACTACGATTTGCCGGACCTGGCGAACCTCGTGCCCACCGGCAAGCTGACGGTCGATCAGCCGATGGATGCGACCGGTCAAACGCTCTCGGCGCCGCGCCCGTAAGCAGATCCCGCGAGCAGAGCCGCGACCGGGAGCAGAGGTCGTCAGCAGAGCCGCGACCGTGAGGGAGCGGTTCCTCGGCAAAGAAGAACCGCTCCCTTATGGTCACGGCTCTGTTGGGAGTCGGGGCTCTGTTAGGCGGTCGCGATTTTGGGATGCTTGTGGAGGTATGTTGTCACGCGCTGGCTGAGGCCTCGATGGCCAGGGTGTCGACGCGGCCGGCCTTGAGCAGGTGCCAGCCGAGGGCCGCGATCATCACCCCGTTATCCGTGCAGTAGCACATGGGCGTGAGGTGCAGGGTGACGCGCGCATCCGTGCAGGCTGCCGTCAGACATTCCCGCAGCTGCCGGTTGGCCGCCACGCCGCCGCCAACCACGACCGATCGGACTCCCGTCTGTCGCACGGCCATCAACGTCTTGGCCACCAGGACCTCGACGACGGCGGTCTGGAAGCTGGCGGCCACATCGGCGACGTCCGCCGGGCTGAGCTTGGCCAGTCCGCCGCTCGTCTTCCCGGGGCCGTGCACGCGGTAGAGCACCGCCGTCTTGATCCCACTGAAGCTGAAGTCCAGCGAGTCGCGGCCGAGCATGGTCCGTGGGAAGTCGCACGCCCGCGGATTGCCGTTGGCAGCGACGCGGTCAACGATGGGCCCGCCGGGGAAGCCGAGCTCCAGAATACTGGCGACCTTGTCGAAGGCTTCGCCGGCCGCGTCGTCGATGGTGACGCCCAGTGTCTCGATCTCCAGCGGATTGCGCACCAGCAGCAGCGAACTGTGTCCGCCGCTGACTACCAGGGCGACGGCCGGCCAGGGCGGCGGGGCATCGGGCGGTTGAGCGATGGCCGCACTGGTCGCGTGGGCGTGGACGTGGTTGACGCCGACCAAAGGTTTGTTCCACGCCAAGGCGAGCGTCTTGGCCGCGGTTACCCCGATCAGCAGGCAGCCCATGAGCCCCGGCCGGCAGGTTACCGCGATCGCGTCGAGTTCGTCGCAGCCGACGCCGGCCTTGCTCAGCGCCTCCTGGATCACGCCGTCGAGATTCTCGATGTGGGCGCGCGAGGCCAGCTCCGGTACGACGCCGCCGTACTTGGCGTGCACGTCGAACTGCGTCGCCACCACGTTGGACAGTACCCGCTTCGCGCCAACCACGACCGCCGCCGAGGTCTCATCGCAGGAGGTTTCTATGCCTAGGATCATCCCCTTGCCCATCAGCGTTTCCATACTCTGTGTGCCGACTCGTGTCGGACTGTTGCCCCTCTTCGTGTGGCACTGCTCTGTGAGCAGGGCGGGACGCGAAGACGCCCAGGGACTGGCTCTGCTGTGCCGGCGCGAGAGCGATTCACGCGGCTTCTGAGAGCATGCTGGCTCCGCCGTATCAGGACGGTTTCAGGGCAAACGAGTGCCTGTCCGCGAAACGGCCGGATCCGCTTTGTGTTCGCGGAGAGATTCTACAACGCGAGTGGCCGCCGCACGAGCAAGGTACTCGCCGGCCGGGATTTGCGGTATCGTAAGGATCGGTGGTCGATGTCGCGAAGTGTGGTGGCCGACGGCTTGCCTGAATGGAGGCTGATGGATGACCGTTGCGGATGGATCTGCCGGATTGCCCGAGCACATCGAGAACGAGGCCCAGCTTGAGGATGTGCTGACCACGCCAACGCCCGAGCTGGCGGCGTCGCTGGCCCGGCAGGAGGGGGATGTGCTGATTCTTGGGGTGGGGGGCAAAATGGGGCCGACCCTTGCCCGGCTGGCTCGGCGAGCCCTCGACCAAGCCGGCTCGACCGCCCGGGTGATCGGTGTGGCCCGATTCAGCCAGTCCAAGCTGCAATGCCAGCTTGAGGATGCGGGGATCCAGACGATCACCGCCGACCTGCTCGAACCGGGCACCTTGGCGGGGCTGCCCGATGCTCCCAATGTGATCTTTCTGGCCGGGCGGAAGTTTGGCTCGACCGGTCAGGAAGAACTCACCTGGGCAATGAATACATACCTCCCCGCGCTGGTAGCCGATCGGTATCGGCGATCGCGGATCGTGGCCCTCTCCACGGGTAACGTTTACCCGCTCACTCTGGTCGATGGCCGCGGGCCGACCGAGAGCCAGACACCCGACCCCCTCGGCGAATATGCCCAGTCCTGCCTCGGTCGCGAGCGCATGTTCCAGTACTTCAGCGTTCGCTGGCGGACGCCGGTGGCGATCATCCGGCTCAACTACGCGATCGATCTGCGCTACGGCGTGCTCGTTGACGTCGGCCGCAAGGTCTACCACGGCGAGCCGATCGACCTGGCCATGGGGCACGTCAACGTCATCTGGCAGGGCGACGCCAATGCGGCCGTGCTGCGAAGCCTCGCACACTGTGCCTCACCGCCGTTTCTTCTCAACCTCACCGGGCCGGAGGTGCTTTCCATCCGCGAGGTGGCCGTCCAGTTCGGCCGGCTGTTCGGCAAGGGGCCTGTCTTCTGTGGCAGTGAGGCCCCAACCGCGCTGCTCAGCGATGCTTCTCGATACGTTCGGCTCATGGGGCCGCCGCGGGTCTCAACGCAACGCCTCATCGCCTGGGCCGCCCACTGGATCCATCTCGGTGGCCGATCACTGGGTAAGCCCACGCACTACGAAGCCCGGGATGGGAAGTTTTAAGAGCACTCCGAGGCAGCTCTTTCGGAGCCGCGACCGTACGGGAGCGGTTCCTCGGCAAAGAAGAACCGCTCCCTTACGGTCGCGGCTCTGATGCCATCGCGACGCATTCGCGTGGCACTGCTCTGTGAGCAGTACGGGGAGCGTGTGCGTTCTCGACTCCCTCCCGCTTGCTTGCGCTCGGGGCTCGTTGGCTTTCGCGTGCCACTGCTCTGTGAGCAGGGCATGCGCGCAAGCTCCTCTCGCCTTCTGTGTGGCTTGTTGAAGGAGCATCGTTCACCGAGCAAAGCCCGGTCGCCACAGCCTGTCCGCCCCGCGACGGCGGGCAGGCCGTGGCGGGGAGGCGACCGCTACGATATGCAGCGGAACGGCTCAGACACCTCAGACGCAACAGGTACTACTCGTTTGCTCGCGGCAAGACGGCGTGAATCAGCGTCGCAAGGGCCACGGCCGCTGTCTCGATACGCAGGATGTTCGGGCCGAGCGAGATTGGCGTGATGCCCGCCTGCGTCAGTGTGTCCACCTCGTCGCTCGTCCAGCCGCCTTCAGGACCGACGACGCCGAGGATGCTGGTACATTCTCGCAACACCGGCAACAGGTCGATGATCGGCGACGGCGGGTTACGCTCGCCTGCTACGCGAGCCTCCTCGCACGCAGCGGGCGCAGACGAAAGCCCCACCAGCACTTGGTCGAAGGCCGACACCTCCGCAAACAACTCCGGCAGCGTCATCGGTAGGCAGAGTTCCGGCAGCCACGCCTGCCCGGACTGCTTGGCGGCCGCGATGGTCGTCTGTCGCCACTTGCTCAAGCGATGGGCCGACACGCTTGCCACCGAACGATCACTGCTCAGCGGAACCAGTGCCGCGGTACCCAGCTCAGTGCATTTCTCGATGAGCATGTCTTGCCGTGGGCCCTTGGGCATGGCGACGGCCAGCGTCAGTCGGGGTGTCCGCCGGGGTGCGTATTTCACCGGGCCGGCCTGCACCTCGAACGCGCGTCGACCACAGGCAATCACTGTGGCCGTCGCCTCGTGCCCTTGCCCGTCGAACAGCACCACGCGGTCATCGACCGATAATCGCCGGGCCAGGCGGGCATGGCGGGCCTCGTCCGCCGGGAGCGCCTGGATACCCTCCGCCAGATGCTCGACATGGAATCGTGGCAAGCTCATGCCGCCATTATGCGAAGCTGTGGGGCCGGCCGCAATCGGACGATGAATCGTATATGAGTGTTTCGGGATGGGCCGCGAGGGCGGAGCATCTCTGTCCACAGTTGACGGGAACCAAGTGATGCCTCAGACGGCAACGGCAGTCGCCGAAGAGACCCAGTCCGGAAGGATTCCGCCCGCCGACCCCGGCATCGAGGCGATCCTCCAGGAAATGGAGCAACTGGCGACCACGAGCACCGAGGGTGAGTTGTCCGGCCCCGACGCAACACGGCTGTCTGGAGAGGGTGCTGCTGGGTCCGACCAGACGGATGCCGAGCTTGAGGAACTGGAAAGCCTCCTTGCCAGTGCGGATGAGGCGTCAGGCATCGACATCCCGGCATCGGATCTGCCGGCCGATTCCTCCCCGGCAGGCGCGGCGGAAACTGCGGCATCGGCCGTTGACGAAGAAGCGGAAGCTCTCGTGGCAGAGAGCGAGATTGCAGTGACGGACGCTTCGATGCCGTCGCGCGAGGATTCCCCGGCGTCGGCGGAGGTCTCCGGGGCATCGGAAGATTCATCGGCGAATCCGTGGGCCGCCGAGGTCGCCGAGCTGGAGAGCCAGTGGGCCCAGGGAGAGGCTGCCGATGATCGGCCCGTGGCCAAGCAGGGCAACGGTCATGCCGATCCATCTTCCGCGGAAGACGCTCCCGTCGCAGGGACGGGTGACCAGAGTGCCGACTCCGCAGCCAATCGTGCGTGGTCTGCTCGAAGCACGGCGATACTGCTGAAGCCTTTCCATCATGCACTGGCGGTTCTGGTGTTCGTACTGGTGCTTGTGGATGCCCCGTTTGGTTGGATGGGCCCGCGACTGAAGAATCTGGTCGGCTATCTTGCCATCGCGACGCTCTTGACGGCTGTTGCTCTCTGGGCGGTTGGTCCTCACCTGAGGCCGCCCCACCCATAGTCTGGACATATGCCGCCCCCAGTCGCCGCAGACCGCTCCACTACGCTACGAGCCTCAAGCCGCTTGGCTGCGCTGGCCTCTCGATTACCGCAGGTGCCTTCCTCGGCAAGGCAGCGTACAATACCCGCCGGGTACACGGTCAGGATTTGTGCCTGATGGGAGATGCGCTAGGTGCCTTGGATGCGGCAAACAAGAAGGATCATCGTGGCTGGCCTCCTCTGGGCACTGGCAGGTTGTGCCCAGCAGCGTGAGATCAGCGCCTTGCGCCGCGACAGTCTGGATCAGGTTCTGATGATCGAGCAGTGCCGGGCTGAACTCGCCGACCGCGAGCACACCATTGCGCAATTCGAGTTGGCCACGCGGGCCGCCGAGGCGATCATCCACGACCTGCAACGGGAGATTCAGGGACTCGATGACGACCGCAAGGAGACTGCCAAGAAGCTCACGGAGGCGGAAGAGCGGCTTGATCAGGCGTTGCGGCAGTTGGCTGTCTACGAACGCCAGCTTGCCGATGCCCGGGCCGATCTGGAGCAGGTCCGCAATACCCTGATCGGGTTGCAGCCGCCGCGGGAAAGCGACTCGCGGCCCTTTGGTGTGGATAGTTCTTCCAGCGAGGTGCACGCAGGTCATGAGTGATGCCATCACCCCGATTGTTGACGAGATTCTGCCCGAGGTCGTGAGGCTGCGGCAGGATTTGCACGCCCACCCGGAGCTGTCCTTCCAGGAGCGTTCCACCGCCGGGAAGGTGCGGGCTATCCTGCGGGAACTGCCGGGCGTCGAGGTGTCGCCTCCGATCATGGAGACGGACGTTGTGGCAGTGCTGGACACCGGCCGCCCGGGCCGCTGCATGGGGATCCGGGCGGATCTCGATGCCCTGCCTCTCGATGAGGAGGCCTCGCTTGAAGAGGTTGCGTATCGCTCGACCGTGCCGGGCGTCATGCACGCGTGCGGGCACGATGGACACACGGCCACGCTGGTGGGTACGGCGATGGTTCTCTCGCGGTTGGCGCCGCAGATGTCCGGCAAAGTGAAGTTCATCTTCCAACCGGGCGAGGAAGAGGGCGGCGGAGCCAAGACCCTGTGCGCCGAAGGGGTGATGACCAACCCCCAAGTGGATGCCATCATCGCTCTGCACGCCTGGCCCGTGCGGTCGGTCGGCACCGTCTCGCTGCGCTACGGGCCGGCCCTGGCCTCCAACGACCCCTTCTTCGTGACCATTCGCGGCCACGGTAGCCATGGTGCTTATCCGCAGAAAGGGATCGACCCCATCGTCGCATCCGCTCACATCGTGACCGCACTGCAAACCGTCGTGGCCCGGAACGTCGCTCCAATCGACGCCGCTGTCGTCACCATCGGTGCCATCAACGCCGGGGCCACCACCAACATCATCCCCGCCGAGTGCCGGATGCAGGGCACCCTCAGGCATCTGCGGCCCGAGGTGGGGGAACTCCTCCGGCGGCGAGTTCGCGAAATCATCGAGTGGACCGCTCGCGCCCATGGAGCCACCGCCGACCTGCGGTTCGAAGAGGGCTACCCGCCGGTGGTCAACGATGACACCATGTGCCGCCTCGTTGAGGAAGCCGCCCGCGATATGCTGGGCCCCGAGGGCATCGCCACGGACGAGCCTCCCAGCCTTGGCGTAGAGGATTTCTCCTATTACGGTCAGCGTACCCCGTCGGTGATGTTTCGCTTGGGTGTTCGACCGCGGCACATGGAGGACTACCCGCCTCTGCACAATCCGCGGTTCAACTTTAACGACGATGCTCTGTCCGTCGGTATCCGAGTATTCTGCGAGGTGACCCGCCGTTTCCTGGCCGGTGCGTGAAACGCTCGCCGCGAGCCGATACACAATCGCGTGAAATGCTCTATAATGCTTCGCTCTTGCCGCGAGAGGCGCGGCCGGTTCATCCCGATGGCATGCGTGGGCAGGGGGGTTCCCGTCATGATGAAGAAAGGTGATAGGAGAGTTATGGTTAGATCGATCGCGGTGTGCGTAATGCTGGTCTGTATGGTGAGTCTGTCGGCTCCGGCGGCAGAGGTGTTTGATCCGCCGGCCGTCTACCTGACTTGGCAGCGGGATCCGACCACCACGATGACCGTACACTGGCACACCATCCACGACCTGCCGGCCCCCGATGCGGCCCAGACCCAGGCCGCTTCAGAACCCGAAGATCAGCCCTCTCCGACAGACATACCCCCTGATTGGGAGGTTCCCGCCAGTGTCGTGCTTCACAGACCCTTGGCTGAGGCCGCGGGTGAGTGGAAGACCACCGCCGGCAAGTCACACCGTCTACCCTATTCGAACCGCATGGTACACACCGTTGAGTTGACCGGTCTTACCCCGGCCACCGACTACCGCTTCCGTTTCAATGAGAACTCGGCCGAGTTCCGATTCCGCACCATGCCCGAGGATGTCGCTCAGCCCATCCGCTTCGCGGTGGGCGGCGATACCATGCACCGCCCCGAGGACTTCGAGGCCGTCAATCGCCAGGCCGCTCGTATGAGTCCCGAGTTCGTCGTCTTCGGCGGCGACCTCGCCTACGCCGACGCCAAGCCGGACCAACTCGGCCGCTGGTACACCTGGTTCGAAGTCTACAAGCGGAGTATGGTCACACCCGACGGCAGGCTTATCCCCATGCTCGTGACCATCGGCAACCATGAGGTGCGGGGCGGCACCGGAGGCACGCCCGAGAAAGCACCGTTCTTCTTCAACCTCTTCGCCATGCCTGGGCTGCCCGGCTACGCGTCACTCGACTTCGGCGACTACATGAGCATCCTGCTTCTCGACACCGACCACGTCAATCCGATTGACGGTCCGCAGACCGGTTGGCTTGCTCGCACACTGCTTCAATGTCAGCGCCGCGGCGTACCGCACTTGTTCCCCGTCTACCATGTGCCCGCCTATCCCGGACATCGAGAGTTCGCCGGCCACGTTAATGCGCGAGTCCGCGATTACTGGGTTCCGCTCTTCGAAGAGTTCGGCATCCGCGTCGCGTTCGAGCATCATGACCACACCTACAAGAGAACACATCCGTTGCGAGGCGGTCGAATTGACGCTCGCGGTATTGTCTACCTCGGCGACGGTGCGTGGGGTGTCGGTGTGCGCAAGCCGGCCCCCGATCGCTGGTACCTACAGAATTCCGCACATGCCCGCCACTTGATCCTGGTCACCATTCATGGCCGACACCAGCACTATCTGGTCATTGACGAAACCGGGGCCGCGATCGACGAGTTCCCCTCGACCCCGTCGAGTCCGCGACTCCACGAGCCCACTGCCCCAGCTCTCGCGGAGTAGCCGAGACGGTGTCGTGGAGCGCACCAAGCGAGCTGAGAAACGCGAAAATCGATCCGCAGAGCGGACGAAGCGAGCCGCCGGGTTTATCCCGGCGCTCTTCGCTCGGCGTGACAGGCTATACCGGCGCGTGCAAATCCGTGGGCAGGGCGAGCGGCATCACTTCGCTGTTCCGGTCTCGTCGCCGTACGCGGGCGGAAGGCGGGGATAAACCCCGCCGCTCGCTGGGG
>JAAYDF010000156.1 GCA_012729395.1 Phycisphaerae bacterium | reverse complement strand
GTCCATCGGCGGCCTTACCGTGAGTACCTGCGGAAGGCCCGCGCGTGGCTCCGCGACCGGTAGCGGTACGCTTACCGATCGGGGTACCTTCGCACCCCGCAGAGCCGCAATCAGCAGAGACGCGACTCTGCTGATCGCGGCATCACCTGCCAGCGCTGGCTTATGGGTGCGACCCTCGCTATCCTCGCGTCGCTCTCTTGAGCCACTTGCGGGCGAAGATTCGGTCGATGTCCGACCGAAACCCAAGTGGCGACGGAAGCATGCGTCAGAGAGATCGCCAGTGCCCCCGTCAGTCCAACCAGCAACAGCGAACGTCTCTACTTCCGGTCTCCGCAAGGTCAGCCTCTCTGTCGTGCTGCCTTGCTACAACGAGGAGGCCAATGTCGAGCGCACCGCGCGGGCGGCCCTCGCGGCGTGCCCCGCGGTCAGCGACGACTTCGAAGTGATCATCGTCAACGACGGCAGTGTCGACCGCACCGGCGAACTGGCCGATCGCTTGGCCAGCGAGGATCCCCGTGTGCGGGTGGTGCACAACCGCCCTAATCAAGGTTACGGCGGCGCCCTCCAGGTGGGTTTCCGAGCCGCCGCCAAAGAGTGGGTCTTCTACACCGACGGCGACGGCCAGTTCGACCTCAACGAGCTGCCACTGGTCATCGCCCCGCTCGATCGGTACGACATCGTCAGTGCGTACCGCCTCAACCGGCAAGACCCGGCCATCCGCCGCCTTAACGGCTGGGGCTGGACCCTGGTGTGCAACTGCCTGCTAGGCACCCGGCTGCGTGATATCGACTGTGCCTTCAAGGTCTACCCCCGCCGGCTGTTTGACGAAATCGACATGTGGGCCCTCGGAGCGCTGATCGACGCGGAGGTGCTCGCCAAAGCTACCCGGCTTGGCTACCACATCGGTCAGGTCGGCGTTCACCACCTGCCACGCCTCGCGGGTGCGCAGACCGGGGGCAACATTCGGGTCATCCTGCGGGCATTCGCTGAACTGTGCCGGCTGCGCAAACGCATTCGACAACATACGCCCACCAAGGCGCCGCACACATGATGACTCCAACTGACCAATGCGGATTAGCAGGCCACGGGCTTCAACCCGCGCGGCTTCCTGACCGAGAGCAACGGTTGCTTACCCACAAGCACCACGCGGGCTAAAAGCCCGCGGCTCTTTCAAGTGCCGATACCTGGTAGCCGCGAATCGGTTAGTGTGGGATCAAGACCGCGTCCGCAAGGTCGGCCACAATGACAACAGACGTGCCCAGGCTACGCCCGCTCCCGCTCCAGTGCCAAGCCATGCTCGCGATCTGCAGCGACCTTGACGAAACCCCCGATCGTCGCGTCTATGCCGAGATCGCTCGGTTCCTCAACACCGCTCAGACGACCGCGATGGGCCAGGGCGTTGACCTTGAGGTGGGAAATACGATCTACTTCGACATGCCGCCGGGCCAGTTCGCCTACTGGAACACCGATGACGCCGGTCGAGAAATGGTCCGTAGCCTGATCCGCAGCGGACATGTCGATTGTCTGCATTCCTTCGGGGACCTGGCCACGACGCGTGAACATGCCAAGCGAGCGATCGATGAACTGTCCCGCCACGACTGCCGACTCGAATGCTGGGTGGACCATGCCTCCGCGCCGACCAACGTGGGAGCGGACATCATGCATGGCAGCGGTGACGTGCCGGGAAGCCCCGCCTACCATACCGACCTGACTTGCGATTTCGGCATCCGCTTCGTCTGGCGAGGCCGGGTCACCAGCGTCATCGGTCAAGACCGTCCACCCTCCTGGCGGGGAGTCTTCACCATTCGCCATCCCGTGGCGTCAACGCGGACGATCGCCAAGGAGTTCGCCAAGCACATACTCGCCCGACGCGGGAACAACAAGTACGCCATGCACGGCCCCAACGAGATTCTCCGCCCGGTGACCCTGCGTGACGGCCAGCCAGCATACGAGTTCATTCGCTGCAATCCATACTGGGGCCGCGTCGACGGCGCCGACACCGCCGCAGGTCTCGCGGAGGTATTGACCCCGCGCTTTCTCAACCGGCTGACGCAACGGCAAGGTGTCTGCATCCTGTACACGCATTTGGGCAAGGTTCGCGACCCAGCGAAGCCTTTCGATAAACCAACCGTCGACGTCCTGCGGCACCTCGCGGACATGGCCCACCGCGGCGAGATCCTCGTCACAACCACACGACGAGCGCTGGGGTTCTGCCTCGCGAGACGGCAAATCCGCTTCCAGTCCGACTGCGCAGAGGGGTGTTGCACGATCCGCATCGCGACACGCAACGGGACAATGCATCATGGCCCGTCCGATCTGGACGGCCTGACCTTCTATGTGGACGACCCCGGCCGTACGCGGCTGTTCATCGACAATGCCGAAGTGCCCAACCTGCTCCGGCATCCGCCTGACTCATCCGGCCGCCGCAGCGTCTCACTACCCTGGCGCCGATTGGTGTTTCCCGGCCTATGATCGTACTCTC